>QHXG01000240.1 GCA_003222845.1 Acidobacteriota bacterium
CAAAGCGCCGATCGATTCAGATCTAATTGTCTGTGCCTCGACTTATCCCCGTGTCTCCGCGTTTCCGCGTCGATCACTTTGACGGGCTTGCGTCTCTTACGGCGTGGCCTTCGCCGGCGGCGGCGGTGCTCCCGTCTTTGGTTTCGCCTTATGTCTTCGCGGTTTTGCCTTCATCGCGCCGCCGCCCGAAGTAAACGAAACCATTTGCGGCTCACCGGGCACGCTCGTCAGCGTTAAGCTGTCGCCGACCTTCTTGGCGCGCAGCGACATTGCCTGATGAGCTGCCGGTGGATTTGGCCCGGGCGGAGGCGGTGTCAGGTCGCCCATCATCACGGTGACCGCAGTATAACCACACGTCGTAACCGCGGTGATGCGTCCTGAATGCGTGTCTGAGCCGGATGTCATCGTAAAGTTATTCCCAGTGATCGTCAGCGTCGCATCCATGGCCGGTTCGCTGCCATGCTTGACCTTGCCGGTATAGGTGCCGGACAGATCCGTCTGTTCCTGTTGCGTCGGATCGCAACGCCCAGTCTTTCCCGGCGCCGGCGTTGCTTCAGCAGCCGGGCCAGCCGCAGTTCCGGTTTCGGTCGTCTTTGGTTTTGGTTTATGCCGGCGCGGTTTTTTCTTCATGCTCGTATTGCTGTTCGCCGTCGTCGTTGACATGTTCATATTCATATTCTGCGCCGAGGCTATCAGGCTTGCCCCAACGAGAGACGCCATTACAACGACAGCAAGTCCCAGAACGATCCTGTAGATGTTGCTCTTTCTCACGTTTCTTCTCCTTTGTTTGGTCTGCTTAATCTTTGAAATCTGCGAATTATGCCAACGCCGCCGGCAAAACGAACTGCCCAAGATGCGGCCCTGAATAATTCAAACTCACGCGCAATGCAAGCTCGAGGGTGTCTGTGGTTTCTTCAGGAGCGATCACGGCATCGACGAACCCGCGCGCGGCAGCGTACTTCGCATCGAGTTCCCTTTCATAGTTCGCGCGCACGGCATTCATTTCAGCCGCCAGTTCTGTG
Source organism: Acidobacteriota bacterium (assembly GCA_003222845.1). GTDB lineage: Bacteria > Acidobacteriota > Blastocatellia > Pyrinomonadales > Pyrinomonadaceae > UBA11740. Next base: position 1,023 of record QHXG01000240.1, read on the forward strand.
CTTGGTTCTTTGCCCTTTGCTCTCAGCCTTTCGAGTTCGCTACCGAAAACAGCCTGGACGGCAGAATCGCCCTCCATCACCGCCATGCGCCCAGTGGGCCAACTGAAAATAAAGTCGGGGTCGAAGCCCTGTCCGGCCATCGCATAATATCCGGCGCCCGACGCGTGGTTCACGGTCAAGACTATCTTTGGCACGAATGCCGTGGCCATCGCTTCGACGAACCGCGCGCCCGCACGAATGATTCCTGAATGCTCTGCTTCGGGACCAACCATGAATCCGGAAACATCCTGAATGAAAACGAGCGGCGTGCGATGACGATTGCAAGTGTCGATGAAATAAGCGACCTTCTCTGCCGATTCAGTGTAAATGATGCCGCCAAATTTCGGCGCGCCGCCGGCCGGATCGCGAAACATCCCACGCGCGTTTGCAATTATGCCCACTTGTATTCCGCGGACACTCGCGTGGCCGGTGATAACCTCCTTCGCATAATCGGCCTGGAACTCGTCCAGGTGTCCTTCGTCCAACAGACATTCCAAAAGCTCGCGCACATTGTAGGGTTGGCGATGATCTTCCGGAATTATTTCATAAATCCTTTCCGCCGGAGACTTCGCATCCTCGCGGACGGTCCGCAGATTTCCAGCCCGCTCATTCAACGGCAACTCCGAAACAAACTCTCTTATCTTCGCAATCGCCTCTTCATCATTCTTCACCCGATAATGAGCCACTCCCGAAAGCTCATTATGCGTCCGCGCGCCGCCGAGTGTTTCGTTATCAATCGTCTGACCCGTCGCGCCCTTCACCAAATTTGCTCCGCCCAAGCCCATGAACGAAGTGCCTTCGACCATGATCATGATGTCCGAAAGCGCCGGCAGATATGCACCTCCTGCGATACACGGCCCCATCACCGCCGCAATCTGCGGGACCCTCAAATAGCGCCGCATGATCGAGTTGTAATAGAAAATGCGCGAGGCTCCATACTGGCCAGGGAAGACACCACCCTGATAAGGAAGGTTTACTCCGGCGGAATCGACGAGGTAAATAATCGGCACGCGCGATCGCATAGCGATCTCTTGCGCGCGCAGAATCTTTTTGATTGTCTCCGGCCACCATGATCCGGCTTTGACCGTCGCATCATTGGCGACCACGACAACTTCCCTTCCACCCACGCGTCCGATCGTAGTCACCACTCCAGCCGCGGGCGCCGCGCCATCATATTGATCGTAAGCAACCAGCAACCCGATTTCCTGTCTGAAGGAATCCTTATCGAGCAGAAGATCGATTCGTTCTCGTGCAGTAAGCTTATTTGCCTGATGTTGTTTCTCGATCTTCTCTAACCCGCCGCCAAGACGTAGTCCAGCTTCCAACTCGTGAAGCTCGTCGGTTAGCTTGCGCAATCGGGTACCTTGGCTTATGGATCTTGTAAAGGCAACTTTCGAAGGAACGCCGTCTGCCTTTCGCTCTTCACGTTCTGCCTTTTCAACGGCAGGCTTTGCGGCTCTCGACAGCGGTCGCACCTTGAATCCCGAAGTGGGCACTACTTCAGACTCCGTCTCAGCCATGTCGAGTCTCAGCTGACTCCTGACTCGAACTAACGAAAAATTTAACGATTAACTTGGAATGAAAATATCACAGATCAAACCTGAAGATCATCCGCAACCACGACCCAGGCTCTGCCAACTTGAGTGAGAGTCAGCAATTCTGCTTAAAATAGACGCATGCAAATCTGTCCACGCTGTGGCAGCACACGGGTTCGTCATGGCTACGGTCGCGAGCGTTTTGGCCTAAGACTTATCGGCGTGCGCGAGTTGTTGTGTAATCACTGCAATCTTAGCTTCACTCGCTTTGTCCTTCCAGGCATGATGCCAAAGTCGAGCCATCGTAATAAGAAGCGCGGCAACCACGAAGCCCAAGACACGACCGCTCCTGCTAGCGCGCAATCGACGGCTCCTGTTAGCGCGCAATCGAATGGGAAAACTCATCGCCCGAGAAACAGGCGTTCCAAGCAATGCCCGCGATGTGACGGCAAGAACGTTCATCGTTCCAGCAGACGAGGAATACGAGAGCACGCCATCTCGATTTTTTCACTCTATCCTTATCGATGCCACGACTGCGACAAGAGGTTCTACGTCCGGCGCGCCGCTTAGGGAGGATCAAAAACCGAGCCTCGCGGGTTGATGAAAGAATGCAAGACAGCATCTAAGTAGGTTCATGGCCGATCGTCGATTAGGATCGCGGGCGGTTTTTCCACTAGCCTATTCGTTCACGCCTGGGAAACGAAGCGCAAAGAACATTCTTTCACCCATTCATGGGCTTTTTTCGTTTTAAAGCTTTAGGTGACCGGCTAAAGCCAAAAGATAAGAAACCTCCTGAAGGAGGTTACCTAAATTCATACTGCTCCATTTTCCCAGGCGTGAACGCCTGGGCTAGAGAAAGTGCTCTCTTCAAAAAGATCCGCCTGACTACTCATCGCCACAGTGTCGCCTTCAAACCTTTGACATCCTTTCCGAGCGGGACACCTTCGAGAACAAGGACACGCGCGCCGCGCACGTCCATCGAGACGACTCCTTGAGATGTAAGGAAGGACTTCGAGAACAGCGGGGATTGAGCATTGACTGCAGGTTCTATCGATCGTGCATCCGGATACCGCAATTCGGTTCGCTTTACATAAGCGTCAAAGAATTCGCGCGCGTCGCTTTCAGTATCCCAAACCGAAAGTGAAACCAACATAGCCTCGCCTCGTGGCCCTTCGTAAAGCGCGAATCTATCACCACCCCAGCCCTCGGCAGCTCGTCGCGATTCCGCTGGAGACTTCAGGAACTGATCAAGAATTAAATAGAATCCCCACTCGCCGTTGACGTCAGAGTCAAGCCTCTTCCAAGCCGGAGGGCGAGGGGTTCGTAAATCCTGACCGACCTCTGACCTCCGACCTCTGATCTCTGAACTGCTACTTCTATCGAGTAGCGGCGCAATGTCCGGCAACGTCACTCTCACCGGAGGCTCATGCGCGAAGTACTTTTCCGGATGGAGAATTTGCTCGGTCGATTGCGGCAACTCCGTAAAGGCTTTCGACACGCGGTCCCATCCACCCTGTTTGTAAAGTATAAAGACCCACTTCTCGCCATCTTGATAAGGAAACAGCAATGTCTCTCGCAACGCGCGCGGAGCCTTGTCCAACTCTTCCGAAGGCAGCCGTGTAGAGCCCAGCGATTTAAGGAACGCCAGCGGGCGCAGCGGATTGTTCGCGATATACAGCGCCATCGCGAGCGTGGCGTCGCCTTCGATCAGCGCGTGCGCCGCCAGCTCAGCATCCGAGTCGCCTTTGGGCCAATGCTCGAAGCGGCGCAGGTTGAAGTGCTGATCCTGAAGCGCGTGCGTGAGTTCATGCGCCATGATCGGCTTCTGCCCGTCGAGATCGATCCAGTCAGCGAGATGAAACTGCTGCATCTTCGGATCGTAATAGCCCGCGACTTGTTCGGTCAGCAGACGAATCATCAGTGCGCGATACTGAAAATCATCCGGCGCCAAGCCAAGTTTTCGCAGAGTGACTTCCGACGCGTGAGCCTGCGTGGCCGTCATATCTTCGTCGAGATTCTTGATTAGCGTGCGTTCGATCTCTGGTCGTGACTGCGCCGAGCTTTGGACGGGACGAAGGATCGAGAGTTGCCGGATTTCGCTGGTCTCTTTCAGCACCTCAGCGGTCGCCGCGATGAGAGCTGCGTTTCGGGCGGCAGAAGTCGTTGCTGCCGATTGCTGCGGGGCACGTTGCGCCGAACTTGTGAGGTCAAGCGAGACGAAGAATACGGCCAAAAGGCTCAGGAAAATCGGCATAAACCGCGTATGACGCAACCGCTTCAAGTCCTGAAATCGGAGCGCTCCAGTTAAAAATTTCTTTGACATCCTTATATTTCGCTCTTATAGTCCGCTAAAACGAATCATCAGTTTAGCAGAGTCAGTATTTTGCGGGTAGCTTTGCCCAAAAACGAAAATGCTTTTCGTCCGCGAAGCGGACCGAGTGAGAATAGCCCAGCGATTTATCGCTGGGGTTCGGTAGCGAAATCGAAACAGTCCGCGAAGCGGACGGCTGAAAATCAGGCTGGAATCCGCGAGAAACCTTTAATCTCAGCCGTCCGTTACACGGACTACTTGATAAATCTCGACCTGCTCCCAGCACTTTTCAGTGCTGGGTCAATTCTTTCGCTTCTGATGAAGTTGAGATGATGAACCCGGACGAACAAGAATTTCAAGACGAGTGGCACGAGTCCCTCTTGCGCGTGCGCTACGCTGAGACCGATAAGATGGGCGTGGTCTATCACGCAAACTACCTCATCTGGTTTGAAATTGGCCGCACAGAGTTCTGCCGCGCCCGAGGTTTTTCCTACCGCGATCTGGAAGAGGACGAAAACGCTTTCCTGGTCGTCGCCGAAAGCTATTGTCGCTACAAAGCTCCCGCCTATTACGACGACGAGTTAATTGTCAGGACTCACATCACCGAGCTGCGTCGCAGGTCTTTGCGCTTTGGTTATGAAATCGTGCGTGTCTCAGACGGCGTCGTCATCGCCGAAGGCGAAACTGGCCACGTTGTAACTGATGCCAACGGCCGCGTGCGCACTCTGCCCCAGGGATTTGCCGAACTGCTGCTGTCACCTCCGGTGGAGCCGGAAAACCAGGGCGAGCAGGTCCCCGAGATTTCGCCGGCATAGGTCATTAGCTCTGCGCATTAATTAAAAAATGGTCCAGTGTTCTGTCTTACGTCCGGCGTCGCAACGCGACGCATTGAATTTAGCCCGGCCTTTCGGAGTCTGTGTCCGAACCGCGAGCGGTAGCGACGAGGGGAACTTTGAAGAGACGTTCTACGACGTCAATCTCCAGCATCCCGGTTGGCGCATTCAGTCGATTCAGGGAAACTTCCATCAGACTTATCAGACCGTTCTGAACGGGTAAGGACCGAAGACAATTTCGCCGTTCGGAACTTCAGACTTCGTCAACAGGATGGTTTTAGTTGGCGACTCTGACGGTGGGACGTTTGGTGGAGATGATAAACCCAGAATCGTGAATCTGGGGTTCAACAAGATCGAACTCAAACTCGTCAAGTAAAGACTTCTGCCGCTCGAGCACTAACGCATTGGCGGACTGCTCAGCCGGCTCTGGAGTCTTGATTTGAAAAAACCGGGGCGGGCGCTGCGTTTGCGATGCTTGTCCCCGGGCTTTTCGCTGTTTGGATTATCCAAATTGCTGATCTGTAATTCGTTTGATTATAATCGCGCCCGAGAATTTCGTCTCTTAAATGTCTTTAGCTGATGGCAATTAATCTCAGCGGCCTCTTGCTGCCAATCACCACGCCGTTCACCGAAAGTGAAGATATCGACGTCGCCGGTCTGACCTCAAACCTCTCAAAGTGGAACCAGACAGGCATCACTGGCTATGTCGTGCTTGGCTCGACCGGCGAACGCGTCAATCTCGATGAGCGAGAATACGTTCAGGTTATCGAGACCGCGAGAAAAGCGATCCCGGAAACTTTCTTATTCATCGTGGGTGCCGGTCAGCAAAGTACGCGCAACACGATCAAAGAGATCGAGCGAGCAACTAAGGCCGGCGCGGAAGCTGCGCTCGTCATCACGCCCAGCTTCTACCGATCGGCAATCTCGCAGGACGCGCTCGTGACGCATTACCTCACAGTCGCTGACGCTTCATCGATTCCGATCATTCTCTACAGTATGCCCGATTTGACCGGCATCAAGATCGAACCGGAGACAGCGGCCCGTCTGAGTGAACACAAAAACATTATCGGCATGAAAGACAGCTCCGCGGACGTGGACAGGTTCGCCGAGACTGTGCAGTCAGTTCCTGAGGACTTCGCGGTGCTGATCGGGAATGGTACCGTGTTATGCGAGGCGTTGCAGGCCGGCGCGGAAGGTGGAATTCTCGCGGTCGGATGTGCAGCGCCAGAGCTTTGCATTGAAATCTATCGCGCCGTTCACGCCGGTGAAATCGATCGGGCATCAACCCTTCAGGGGAAATTGACTCCACTCGCGCTCGCAGTGACTAAGACCTACGGCATCGGCGGATTGAAGACGGCGATGGACATGGCTGGTTATGTCGGCGGCGCAGTACGCGCTCCGTTGCAACTGCCGGATGAAACGGCGCGAGGAGAGATTGAGAGTTTGCTTCGCGAGGCCGTTGCTCCTTTCAGCAAACCCCCGTTCGCGAAAGTGTCAGAAGCCCGACCGTAAGGGAGGGCCGCGTCACCAACAAAGAATTCGGATGATGGAAGTAGCCTCCCTGACGGTCGGGCTTCTGACACGCTTGCTGGCACTCGAAACCTCCGACGCGTAGAATGATGCGGCAGGAGCTACCGCAAATTGACCATCACCGAATCCGCCTGTAAGAGTACGCCGCAAAGCGCCAACCTGCGCATCGAGACGCTTTCTTTCGACAAAATCCCACAGCAGACAAGACTCTTCCTGGATTATCTGCGCGATCCGGTTGCTTTGCGACGCTTCTATCCCGAAGCAGTTCGTTTTCATTACCAAGTTACCAACCGTCGCGACCGAGTTCTGGCCAATTACAAAACGGATCGCGCAGCGGTTTGCGAGGCGCTGGAGCGAATGAATCGCGTTTGGAAGGCGAGTGAAAAGACACTGGCGAACATCAATCTGCTGCGCGATGCTGATTGCCTGGCCGTTGTTTCGGGCCAACAAGCCGGCTTGTTTGGCGGACCGCTCTACACGATCTATAAAGCGCTGTCCGCGGTGAAGCTTGCCGAATGCATGACCCAGCGCGGCCTCAAAGCGGCGCCCGTTTTTTGGATTGCCACTGAGGATCACGATTTCGCAGAAGTCGCTGCGGCGGGTTTCATCAATCGCGATTGTGATCTTGGCCGCGTCGGCGTGCCGCTGGAAATGCACCGCGATGATGTGCCGGTCGGGTGCGTGACGCTCAACGAATCGGTCCGTGAAACGATTCAGAATTTGATGGGAGCGTTGCCGCAAACCGAGTTCAGCGAGGATCTCGAAAAGCTTTTGCGCGAAGCTTATGAGCCGGGACGAAAATATGGGGACGCCTTTGCCTGCGTGATGTCTGCGTTAATGAGTCAGCATGGTCTGATACTTTTCGACCCGCTCGACTCGCAATTAAAGAAGCTGGCTGCGCCCCTCTACTCGGACGCCGCGCTTCGGGCGCACGAGATTGCCGTCGCGATTGAAAAGCGCAGTCAGGAATTGGTTGCATCCGGCTATCATGCGCAGGTTAACCCTTCGGAAAATTCATTCCCGCTATTTTTGCATGATGAAGACGGAGCCCGTCACGCTCTAACGCGAAACGCAAACGGCAAGTATCAAACGAAAGCTGATGGTGAGGAGCATTCAGCGGCAGAGTTTGCCGACTGGGCGTCGCGCGAACCCGAAC
>QHXG01000786.1:0-2077 GCA_003222845.1 Acidobacteriota bacterium
GCCCAGAAAGCCGACAATTTCGCCTTTCGCTACTTCAAAAGAAATGTGGTCAACCGCAAGAGTGCGGGCGTATCTCTTCGTTAGGTCTTTGACACTTATCATAAGAATCTCTTTTCGGGAGGCTGGGCCCCACGACTACCACGGCGGATTAAGTTTGAGAGGTTGATAATAAAAAGGTTGGATTTCAGATGTCAATTGAACCTGGTCTAATTGCGGTCAATTAGGAAGAAGGCATTGGATTCAGGATGTCGATAACGACTTTCCATCGACCATTCGTTTGTCTCTTCCAAACGCGAACATAATTGCCATGCTCAGGCTTCTGCTCGCCGCCGGATCCTTTCAAGTCGTACGTGCCGTAGGTGTAACCCACGTCGCCCGAGCGAGAAATATCGGCCATGGTAGGTTGCCACGTAAGAATTCCTTTCTCTGTTGCCAGCACTGCGAGCGCCGCCTGCTTGCCGATTGCCGGAAAGCTATTCTCCCGAAACAGTCTGGTGTCATCGGCCAAATAAGAGTGAAATGCCTTTTCGATCCCTTGTGAAGATGAGGCGTTTGAAAACTCAGCTTCTATCTTTAGCAGCACTGCGCGTCCAGTCGCCACGTCAATATCAGCCTTCTTAGTTACCGGCCCTTCGTCCTTTGAGAATTGCAAAGGCGCGATTGGACCGGAGGGCTGCGGATTACTGGTGCCGCGATCAAGCGCAACTTTCCATGAACCGTCTGTCTGTTTCTTCCAAATGGTGAAATACTGTCCGAACGCAGTCGGCTTATCACCAGCGCCATTGGGCCGAAATTCATAGGGCCCGGTGGTATACCCCATATCGCCGGCCAGTGAAACGTCGGCAAAGATGGGCTCCCAACTTAAGAGCCCTTTCCGTGGAGTTCGCGCTTGCCAGAACTGCTTTCCATTTACCGGACCGGGTTGAAAGATGATTCCATCATCGGCGAGAAACTCAAGAAACGCATCACGCGTCCCTTTTGTCGCCGCGGCGCGAGCAAATGCGCGCTCCGCTTCGACAATCGCGAGCCGGTTCGCCTGACGTACATCTCCTTTCTGGACAAACGCAAAGGAAGCGAGCGCTAGCGAAAAAACCAAAATATTTTTGGTAACAGAAAGCCCGCACTCAACGCGTTGAGTATTAATTCCGGGTGTCATTTGCGTGAGATATTACCTCGGAATGAATTCTTTCCGTTAACGCGTCAATACGGGTATCGTGACGTGTGAAGGATAACGGCTCGAACGGAAGATGCGCTGCACTGTTGCCACGTAATCCGAATCGCGCGCGAGAAAAATGTTCGGGACAAATTCCTGCGGATTGCGATCGTAGAGAGGGAACCAAGTGCTCTGGACCTGAACCATAATCCGGTGGTCTTTGAGAAAGGCGTGGTCGTTCGTGTGCAGATCTATTGTGTACTCGATAACCTGATTTGCGGGAATGGGCTCCGGCCTGGTGAATGAGCGGCGGAACCTGCCGCGCAGTATTTCGTCGGCAATCATCAATTCATAACCGGTCATCTTTGGATCTTTGGGATAGCTCTCTGGATAAACGTCGATCAGTTTCACTACCCAGTCGCTGTCGGTCCCGGAAGTCGAAGCGAATAGATGCGCGACGATGTCGCCGGCAATCGCGGTGTCTTGTGTCAGCGGCTCAGTCTCCCAAGTCAGAACGTCTGACCGATTCTCGACAAATCGTTGGTCCTCAAGAAGCCAGGTGGACCAACGCGAGCCGCCTTGATCCGCAGGGTTGTAAGTAGGTTCGATGGGCCGCTGTCGGTAAGGCACCGGATGCGCTGGGTCTGATACGTAGCTATCGAATTGCGGCGGTGCTGCTGTCGGTGGCGGAACGTATGAGAGCTGTCCGTTCGCGCCAAAGTAAAGGTTACGCTGGGTGACGTTCGCGCGCGGTGGCCAGGCTTCAAATGAAGTCCAACGGTTTGAGCCGGTCTCAAAGGTCAGTGCTTCCGGCTGTTCGAGCTTGCCTTTGTCTTTCAAATAATAGGCGAACCACGGGCGCAGGATATTCGCGCGAAAATACTGGCTCGCGGGACTTCCGAAATCAATGTTTCCCAATTTGTC
>QHXG01000786.1:2115-2617 GCA_003222845.1 Acidobacteriota bacterium
ATTCCACGGACCGGCAACCAGATAGTTCACGTGGTTCGTGTCGGTCTTCTCCAAAACTTCATAAGCCTTCACGGGGCCGTAGAAATCTTCCTGGTCCCACCAGCCGGCGACGTGCATGATTGGCACGGTCACTCTCTTGAGTTGGTTGACTAAGGCTTGTTGCTGCCAGAATTGATCGTAATTCGGATGGGAAACGAAGTTATTCCAGGTCGGCAGCTTCCCGTGAAAGTATTTCGCGTCGGCATTCGAGAGCGAGCCAAGCCGCAAATACCATTGATAGGTGTCATATCGATCGAACTTAAAGTTTGTGAGTACATTCGAAGTCTCCAACTCATACGCATACTCGAAACCATAGCTCAATCGGAAGGCCCCGTTATGATGAAAATCGTCGCCGAGAAACATGTCGGCGGGAGTTGCCAGCTCGGTGACTGCCTTCAGCGCCGGATGCGGGTCGATTACTGCCATTACCACCAACCAGCCGGGATATGAAGTCCCAAACATT
>QHXG01000241.1 GCA_003222845.1 Acidobacteriota bacterium
GTGTTGGGCAGCAAGAAGCCGATTCATCCAAACGACGACGTGAATATGTCGCAGTCGTCGAACGATACATTTCCCACCGCCATGCATATCGCCGCCGCCGAGCAGATGAACAAGCTGATTCCGGAAGTGCAGAAAGTGCGCGACGCGATCGCGACGAAGGCTGAAGAGTTCAAAGATGTCGTTAAGATTGGCCGCACGCATTTGCAGGACGCGACGCCTTTGACTGTGGGCCAGGAGATGTCGGGTTGGGCGAGTTTGCTGGAACGTGATATCGATCGGATGAAAGAAACTCTGCCCGGACTTTACGATCTCGCAATTGGCGGTACGGCTGTCGGCACCGGCTTGAACGCGCATCCTGAATTCGGCGAGCGGGCGGCGAAAAAGATTTCCGAACTGACTGGGCTTCCATTCAAATCTCATCCAAACAAATTCGCGGCGCTATCGGCACACGACGAGATCGTTTTTTGCAGCGGCGCTTTGAAAACGCTCGCCGCCTCGCTGATGAAAATCGCCAACGACATTCGCTGGCTGGCGTCGGGACCGCGCTGTGGACTGGGCGAATTGATAATCCCGGAGAACGAACCGGGCTCGTCGATCATGCCCGGCAAAGTCAATCCCACGCAGAGTGAAGCGATGACCATGGTGGCGGTGCAAGCGATGGGCAACGATGCGGCGATTGGCTTCGCCGGCTCACAAGGCAACTTTGAATTGAATGTTTTTAAGCCGGTAATGATTCACAATTTGCTGCACTCGATTCGTCTGATTCACGACGCGTGTCACGGTTTTGTCGAGTACTGCATCGCCGGCCTGGGCATCAATCGCGAACAGATCGAGCATCATTTGCGAGACTCGCTCATGCTGGTGACCGCTTTGAATCCGCACATTGGTTACGACAACTCGGCAAAGATTGCCAAGAACGCGCACCAGAAAGGCATCTCGCTGCGTGAATCGGCGATCGAATTGGGCTTATTGACCGGCGAGAAATTCGACGAATTGGTCAAGCCCGAAGAAATGACACATCCTTAATCCGCCGATTACCGCTGCCAGTCTTTCAATCCATCGACCACGCGCAGCACTTCGGCTCGCTTCTTCTCAAACACCGCAAACGTGGTGATGATCAGCGCGCCAGTAACGATGCCCGCGACGTACCAGAGCCAGGTCCAGCCAAAGTTGACTGAGGCGTAATTGATCATCGTCGCGATCGCCAGCATCAGAAAGATCGAGCCCAGCAAGAGAAACGCCCGGATGCGAAAGATCATCCCGGCAAACACTCCCGCAACCGATAAACCGGCCAGAATTAAAGGCAGCCAGGGCGAATGCGCCACACCGTTCATGAAGATGTCGGCGGTCGAAGAAACGTAAATCACCACCAGCGTCAGGTAGCGAATCGCGGTCATCTGAGCGTCCGAAAAATCTTTGCGATTCAGGTGTGCGGCAATCAGCACTGAAATCGCCATCGGGATTAACCACAATTGCGGATGCTGCCAAAACTGATAATCAGTCGTCCGATGCAGCAGGTACCACAGGCCACCGTTGCCCGCCAGCGCTGCCAAAAGGCCGAACATAAACGAGCGCCGCAGGATGGAAAGCGAACCGTATAGTCCGCCCACGACAAACAGCAACAGCGAATAATCAATCTGCGACGCAGCGATCCAGAAACCCAACACCGGCAGCAGAGGCAACAACGCTCCGGTGCGTTCAATCGGCTTGGCCAGCACGATTACTTCGCGGCGACGCAGCAGCTCGCTGATGCTTACCCCTACATAAGCGATTCCTACGACGACCAGAGGCCAGTAACGTTCGAAGAATCCGGTGAACAGCCAAGGCATCGTGAGACGAATATGCATGAACAGCAAAGCAAGCAAAGCCTCGGCGACGTAAACGTAAAGATGGCGACGATGTTCGGAGAGACTCAGTGGATCGTGTTTGGGTGAAAGCGCAAAGAGGACGCAGACGGTCGCGGCGCCCGCGAGTGTGATGGCCACCGTCATCAACGCGAGTGGTTTGATCCGCACGGCGCCAAACTCGATCTGATAATAGACTTCAGTGCAAAGCACGAACCCGAGGGAGATGATGCCGGCGATAGTCATAGCGGGAACGCAATCGCGAAAAGCCTTCGTCCAATCGGGTTCGTGTTCGATCAGCTTATCGAGTTCGACACCAAACAAGGCGACCGTAGCGAACATCACGGTCATTAAGATCACGGCACGATTCAACCATGTGCCGCTTGCTCCCGGCGTCAAAGCGGACCAGCCCAGGAAAACGGCGCCCAGCAAGAGCATTGAAATCGCAGCCCGTTGCCATTTCACTCGCCGTTTTCCCTGGGCCATGAGGCCAAAGGTAAATGTCTGCGCTATGACCGCAACTGACGCCATGGCGCGCAAAGTCGATTCGAAGAAGCGCAAGTCGATCCAAAAAGCGACCAGGACAACGACCGCGACCAAAAGACTGTTGAGAAAGCTTAACCATTCAAGCTCGCCGACGTTGGCATCGAGGCGCGGGGGGATCTTCAAACGGGTCGCGCCTGCGATGAAGGGTTCGCGGGCGCGCCAGATGAGCGCGGCGCCAAGCGCATGTACTGCTCCGGCCATTGTCAGAGACCAAATCAGATGGCGCGGAGTCAGATTCAGACGATGCAGAAGCATTCCGGCATTCATCAGCCCAATCGGATAAAGTCCAGCGACGGCATACTTTGCTTCGCGATCCCAAAGGCACGCCGCCATCAAAAGCGCCAGCGAACCCAGCGCCAACCAATCGAGCGCCGGAGTGAATGATTGATGAGCGCGCGCCAGGTCTTCATTGAGGCCGAGTGCGATAACGGTTCCCATTGCCAGCAGCGAGAGCAACGCGGCGAGATTGTGAAATGAAGCGGCGGTAGATGAATTGAGCCGTGGCGCGAAACGTCGTGCGCGCAGTTCAAACCAAAGCCAAACGACACCAGCGAGGCAAAGGGCGATCACATTCGCTTCGATGAAGGCTCGACCGCTGCCTCGATCGCCATAATATTTAATCAACCAGATCGAAACTGACGCGTTAAGCAGAATGCCTGCGGCGTAGAGATAAGCGCGTTTGTATGTCAGCCAATTGAGCGAGGCCGCGAGGACGCTCATCGCAAGCAGCGCGCCGATTGACCACCATGCGCCAAGCGGATCGGTGAACGGACCGCGCAGCGCGATCAGCACCACCAGCGCGCCGACAATGGCCGCGGACAGATCAGTATCCCATTGCCAATCTTGGGCGAGAGGTAGTCCAACGCGGGACAACATTCGTGCGACGCTTCGATTTTTCGGCAAATCTCTGGCGAGCAGTAAAAGCCAGGCGATCAAAATGCACGCACCAAGAAGCACGTGCAGTCCCGCCCATCTGCCAACTCCGAAGCGGGCCACACCGAAGGCAGCCAGCGAACCTGCGGCAAGCAAAGACGCGGAAAGAGCGGCGACGCTGATTGGCTTTCGAAAAACTTTGTCAAAAGCAATCACCACTGCGATCGTTATAAACAATGCCAGCCAGCCGCTAAAACTTCCGGCCGCGAACGTTGCTCGACCAACTCGATAAGGAAGCGCAATCAAATGCAGCCCAACGGGGACGATCAAGAGCGCGACAAGAGAAATCGCGATTAACTTCTGAATCCACAGCAGGAGCCTTTCCTTGCGCGCGGTAACTCCCTCTCCCTTTGGGAGAGGGCTGGGGAGAGGGGCGTAGCTGAGGGGCGATGAACGGAACTCCTCTCTTCTAAGGTTCTCGGGTCCGCTGAGGTGAGAAGAGTCGCTATTAGTTTTGGGGTCCATCGCTAAGCCCTTACCCCGACTCTCTCCCAATGGGAGAGGGGGAAAAGATCCAAATGAACCGGATGAATGCATCCACCAATTGCGAGTAGCCATCCATACCAGCGCTACGCTCGCTGCGGCAATCGCGTTCAGTTGCAGCGAGTTTGCGAGGACCGTTCGCGTCATCAAGCCGTTGTGCGCGCTGATTGAAACCAGGTGGACGACCGTAACTGTGCCGTTGACAACAAGACCGGCAGCGAAGGCAAACGCGGGCGATCGCTCGTGCACCGCGTGAATAGCTAAAGCCGCCCCCGCGAAGATCAATGGGAAGCCATACAACGCGACGGCGCCCATCGCGATAAAGATTCCAGCTTGCGGACCACGCGCGGGAACGTAATTGATGTCGTCAACAACCACGGACAGCGTCAGCAAAAACAGCGGCACGAGCGTGATGAAAAGCAAGACGGCACGAATCGCTGCGCTCTGTCCACTTAGTCCATGCTGTCCATTTCGTCCACGCCGTCGATATCTCGAGAACGCAACCGAAACGACGAGCACAAAAATCGCTACAGACCAACGCATTGCCGAGGCCGTTGCCAACTGTGGTTCAAATCTTCCGGCCAATAGCGGACAGATGGTCCAGATAATTATCAGCGAGCCCAACGCGAACGTAGCGCGACGACGCTCCCAGAAATTTCCAATCATCAGGACCAGCAGAATCGCCAGCAAAATCCATGAGCCGATACCAAAGATGAGTGTGTGGGGAAAACCTAAAAGGTCGAATGTAGTTGGAGTTCGCGCGGCGTTTGTCAGCTCCTTGCTGATTCCGGTCAGCGCTCCAAACATCGCCAGCAGTGCAAATCCGATCACCAACCCGGCGGCCAAGAGATGATCGAACGCGATGGGCTGAATTAGACTTTGTTTGAACGGTTCAAGCCAACTGCTGCGCTTAACTTTGCTGATGTTGGAGTCAGCGTCACTCGCTCGTTCCGGTGTGCGGCGCGCGCCAATCCTGATCGCCATCCATCCCAGGCAAATCAGGCCGAGGACACTGCCCTGAATCTGCAAGGCCCAAGGATGCAGCCACGCGTCCGACTGGTACGCGTACCATTCAAAGCGTTGCAGGAAGGATTTAGTAGACAGCAGAGCGCCGAGGACGACTGTCATCTGAAATGCGGTGAAGAAGATTGTTGCGCGACTGAGGACGAGCAGGCCCAGCCAGATCGCCGCCAGCCAAAACGCACGCGTGGCGAGCAAAGACGCCGGCTCAAACCCTTTTGAGGTTATTTCAAACAGGAGAAAGAACGTCGCGAGAACTGAGGCCACAACCGCGCACCTTTGCAGTGGCCACCGGAACAAACGCTCGACTTCCGGCTTGCCGTAGCGCCTGGCCACGAGCGCGCCGGCGGTCGCGGCAGCGGCAAAGAGCAACAAGCTCGCCTGCCAGGGAAAGCGCACGGAGAGCAGCGACACGCTCGTTTGCACGCCGGCCAAAAACAACAACGTAGCTGCAATCCAGGTAAAGGCGACGAACTTTTCACGCCATGCAAACCAGAAAGCGCCGGCTGCATACAGCATGAGAATGAAAGAGACGCGATGCGGATCGCCCGCGAATCCAACACCATGGACAGTGACTAGAAGCAAACTGACAATAGCAACACCACAAGCTGCGAAAAGATACGAAAACGCATCACGCTTCCGCTCCTTTGTTCTCAACCATTGATTCGTAAGCGCGAACAGTACAAACGGAATGATTAAAGCTCTTCCGGTGCTCACACTGTTGGTAACTTTCAGCAACGAAGTAACCCGCAAGTTTTGCCAAGGCACACGACCTGACATCACTTGGGCTGCGACGACATAAGCAAGGGTCAGAGAACCGGCGGCGAAGATGTGGGCCGGCGGCAAGTCAAGATAGATCGCGATCGCCGTAAACACCGCAAAGTTGAGCAGCGCCGCCGGCACAAGGCTCGCGGGATTGGGCCAGGCCAGAATCATTCCTGCGAGCACGATCACCATTCCCACAATTGCGATGCTCGTCCCGACCATTCGAGCGATCGCCAATTCCTTTTGCTTTACTTTGCGCCAAAGCAAAGCCCCGCAAGCCAACATCGGTGTCCCGCCCAACGTCACCAGGGGCGCCAAATGCATCATCGACATTCCGACCGGTCCGGCCCGATAAAGCAAGAGTCCGAATGGAAGCGCGGCGGCGAAAGTGCTCGCCCCGACGGTGATGAAGATTTCGTTACTCTCGCCTTCATCAATCTCTTCATCAGCCAAAGCCCGCCGCAACATCCAGGCGATCGCTACCGAGTAGCAAACGATCGGAAAAGCTCCGAGCGCGAACAACAATCCCCGTGAATTATCGGGCGCGGCGAAATGGCGAATCAGCAGTTGGCCTGTTGATGACGCGAGCACGCCAGCCGCAAGCAAGTGCGGCCATGATGAAGTGATTACGCGGCCTGCAAAATAGACCAGGCACAGAAAGATCGCCGGCGCGATTAATTCACTGCCAATCACCAGCACGTTCGAGGGCGTGGTATTCCCGGAGACGGCGGCGATTGCCAGAAAGTTGAGGGGCACCAGGAGCGTTGCGATCGTCAGGATGCCACGGCTGGTCGTCGGCAATTTCCAACGGTGCTCAGTGTAAAAGCCCACGCTGAATAAAGCGGCGGTTACCGTCGTGAAGATCAAGAACTTCAGCACCGGAACGCGCGAAATCTGCGCCCACAAACTAATGACCAAAGCCGTGGAGCAACCCACGATCAAAATCCCCCCAACGATCTCGCCCCAACGAATATTGCTCTGCTCCATGAACAACGCGAGCACTTCGGCGAACGGCTTGCGCGGCGGCTTTAAAACGGGTGGGGGATGGATGTGTTCGTCTGAATCTTTCGCCCAGGCGCCAAACTGCGGTGCGGCTCCGGAGACCGAGGTCGTCTGCGGAGATGCGGGAATTGCGAATGGGGACGGTCCGGCTTTCTCCGTTTCACGGCGAACGGCAGGTTTAGGCAGCCCAACATCCGGTTTGATTGGAGGCGCAGCTCCAGAAGTACGAGGAGCGCTGAAGTCAGGCGTAAACAGCGACGGTTGTCTGGCTGTTCCCGGACGGCCCTGTGGAAAGAGAAGTTGTTCGCGCTCACTATCAATCTTTGTTTTGAGTACCCGAAGATTGACTCCGTCCAATGCGCCAGCCTGATGCAGACGTTCCAACTGACGAAGAGTGCTATCTAATTCGCGAAGTTGTGCTTCCTGGGCCAGAGTCAAACGAATCGCTCCGCATCGGCCGCAGTACTTCATTTGGATATCAATAGGGGAGCGGCAGTTAACACACGGCCGTGGTGGTTGCGGACTTGGCGCAGCCGTGATTGAGATGGAACTGGCGGTGCCGGATAGTTGTCGAAAGAACCACGCCAGTGCTAACCAGATTCCGTGGCCGATGAGCGTGATGCTCACGAGCAAGATCGAAAGAATAACCAGCAAGGGAATCAGAAATTCCATGGAAGTTAGTTAGGCCGGAGGCGCCGTGTTAGTTGAAGCGCGGATTTCATGAAGAGAAAAACGTGTCGGCGTCGCAAAGGTTCGCCGCGTATAGGACACTTATGGTTCTGTCATAAGGCCGGCGAAACTATACTCCAGCCAGGGTCAGTACCGCGAGCGGCCCTGGGTACGCAGTCGTCCCGACTGCTTATTAGCGTGCTGCCCCGTAGTGCATAAAAGCAGTCGGGACGACTGCGTACCCAGAGCCGGTACTGACACGGGCTGGAATCTTGCTATTATGGCGGTCAGCGAACAGATGACGAACATCTACGATGAATTTCAGTGGCGCGGCATGCTCTATGAAGCCACGCCGGAGTTGCGCGACGTACTCGCAAGGGAAAAGGTGACTGCTTACATTGGCTTCGATCCCTCGGCGGCGAGTCTGCACGTGGGAAACCTTTTGCCGGTGATGGGTCTGGCGCGGCTGCAGAGATTCGGGCACACGCCGATTGCGATTGCCGGTGGCGGCACGGGTTTGATTGGCGATCCCAGCGGGAAGACGAAAGAGCGACAGCTTCTGACTCACGAGCAAGTCGAAGCGAATCTTGAGGGAATCAAAGAACAACTAAGTCGCTTTCTTGATTTCAACGCCACGAACAATCCGGCGCGCATCGTCAACAATGCGGAGTGGCTTGGCCCGATTACGATGATGGAGTTTCTGCGCGACGTGGGGAAACATTTCACCGTGAACAATCTGCTGGCGAAAGAAGCAATCAAGCGGCGGCTGGAAACGGACGAAGGAATTTCATTTACTGAATTCAGCTATCCTTTGCTGCAAGCTTACGATTACCTCGTCCTTTACGATCGTCATCAATGCACTTTGCAAATGGGCGGCAGCGATCAATGGGGCAACATCCTCGCCGGAATCGATCTCATTCGCAGGTTGCGAAGCGCGCGCGCTCATGGTCTCGTCTTTCCGCTGGTCACGACTGCCTCCGGCGTTAAATTCGGCAAGACGGAAGCGGGCGCCGTTTGGCTGGATCCGAAACTAACTTCGCCTTATCGGTTCTACCAGTTCTGGCTGAACACCGATGACCGCGACGTAATCGTATACTTGAAATTCTTCACGTGGCTGTCCCAGGAAGAGATCGCGGACTTAGAAGCGAGCGTACGCGCCGAGCCCGAGAAGCGAGCGGCGCAGAGAGAATTAGCGCGGCAAGTGACGGCGATGCTGCACGGACCGACAGAACTGGAGAAAGCTTTGCGCGCATCTGAAGT
>QHXG01000242.1 GCA_003222845.1 Acidobacteriota bacterium
AGAACCAAGCCGAGGTTAATTGGACACGCAGCCTCGGCGACGAAATTGCGCGGCGCGCGGCTGAGTCGAGTTTGAAAGTAAGTGTGTCCGTGGCCGCGAATCCTGATGTGGCGATTCATGCCGCTCGAGCTTTCAAAGGAGTAACTATCGTTTCGCCCGGAGCAGAACTTTCGCAACTCGGTAACCTGTCTATAAAGCTGCTCGATTATTCCCTTGCTGGAATTGACGAGAAGAAAGCGGAGGAGATTGGTGAAACCTTGGCGCTTTGGGGCATTCGCACGTTCATCGATTTTGCGGAGTTGCCGCTGGCTGGCGTGGCGCAAAGATTAGGACAGGAAGGCGTGCGGCTGCAAAAGCTCGCGCAAGGGAAAAGCGAACGCCAACTGATTTTGGTCCAACCGCCGGTTGGTTTTGAGCAATCACTTGAATTAGAGCATCCGATTGCGGAACTCGAGCCGCTATCATTCATTCTCTCACGTTTGCTTAATCAACTTTGCGCAAATCTGAATGCGCAAGCACTGGCGACAAACGAATTGAGGCTGCGCCTGAGGCTGAAAGACAAAACCGAACAAGAACGAACGATTACTTTGCCAGCGCCGATGCGCAATCCAAAGACTTTTTTGCGATTACTCTTATTTGATATCGAAGCACTGCCTCCGCAAGCGGCAATTACCTCAGTAACGATCGCGGCCGAGCCGGTAAAGCCGCGCATATTGCAGACAGGTTTGTTTATTCCGCTGGCGCCTGAGCCGGAGAAATTGGAGGTGACTCTGGCGCGATTAGCGAAATTAGTCGGCGCGAACAACGTCGGTTCGCCCGAGCTTTTGGATACTCATCGGCCTGATGCTTTTCGGATGAAGCGGTTCAATCTCACAGTCACGCACAAGAAAGGAACTTCAAATCCGCAATTCGCAATCCCCAATCCGCAATGCTTGATGGGTTTCAGGATGTTTCGGCCACCGTGGCGGGCGGAGGTGCAAACCCTCCACGGCGAACCGGTGCGCATCGCTGCGCGAAGCATGGATGCGTCGAGTGCGATGCGCGGGAAGATCGTCTGTGCCTCTGGGCCATGGCGCTCTTCCGGTGATTGGTGGCGCGCGGATGTTTGGGCCAGAGACGAATGGGATGTGGCAATCGCGGATTCTAATGGCGGACAAAGCGACGTGCTCTGTCGCATCTATCGCGAGCTGGCGAGCGAAGAGTGGTTCGTGGAAGGCATCTATGACTGATTACATCGAACTTCATGCGCGGTCAGCATTCAGTTTTCTTGAAGGCGCTTCGACGCCGGAAGAATTGATTGCAGCTTGTTCTGAATTAAAGATGCCGGCGATGGCGCTGTTGGATCGCGACGGCGTATATGGCGCGGCCCGGTTTCATTTAGCGGCGAAGAAAATCAGAATCAAGGCCCACATCGGCGCCGAAGTCAGTGTTCAAAGACCAAAAACCGAAGACCATAGACCGAGAGAGGTAGTCTCAATTCCATTACTCGTTCGCAGTCGTTCCGGCTATCAAAATCTTTGTCGTCTGATCACCTTGATGAAAATGCGCGTACCAAAACATGCTAAGCCGGGCGAGTGTTCAGTGACGCCGGATGAGTTAGCGGCGCATGCGGAAGGGTTGGTTTGTTTGACTGGTGGGAGCAAAGGGCTGCTTGCGAAAGATTTTCACCAAAGAGGAAACAGAGTTGCACAGAGAAACGCGGAGTGGCTGATTAATATTTTTGGCAAGGGAAATGTCTATGCCGAGTTGCAGCGCCATTTCAATCGCGATGAAGAAGCGCGTAATCATGCAGTGATCGAAATCGCGCATAGGTTGAAACTGCCATTGTTGGCAACAAATGGAGTTTGTTATGCCACGCGGCGGCAGAGACAAGTCGCGGATGTGTTCACCTGCATTCGCAATCACGTGCGTCTGGAAACCGCTGGACGTTTGCTCTCGATGAATTCAGAACGGTTTGTGAAATCTCCTAAAGAAATGACTCAACTGTTCGCCGATTTACCGGAAGCGATCGCGAACACCACGGAGCTTTCATCACGTCTCGAATTCACTCTGCAAGATCTGGGTTACGAATTCCCTAAATATCCAGTGCCATCGGGCGAGACTATGACTTCGTTTTTGCGACGACGAACTTATGAAGGCGCGCGGCTGCGCTACGATGGCCGCAATGGATCGCCCACATTCGAGCGCGCGCAAAAGCAGATCGAGCATGAGCTGGCGCTGATCGAGAAGTTGAAACTCGAAGGTTATTTTCTGATCGTTTGGGACATCGTTCAGTTCTGCAAAAATAACGCGATACTGGTTCAGGGTCGAGGCTCGGCGGCAAACAGCGCGGTGTGTTATTCACTGGGCATCACCGCAGTCGATCCAGTTGGCATGGAACTTTTGTTTGAGCGTTTTCTTTCCGAAGAGCGCGGGGAATGGCCGGACATCGATCTTGATTTGCCCAGCGGCGATCAGCGCGAGCGCGCGATTCAATATGTTTACGAGCGGTACGGAAAACTGGGCGCGGCGATGACGGCGAATGTAATTACTTATCGCGGCCGTTCGGCGGCGCGCGAGGTTGGCAAAGTGCTGGGCTTTGACGACGAAACGCTGGGGCGATTATCGAGTCTGGTCCATACTTGGGAATGGAAAGACCCGAAAGATACGAGTGAGCGACAGTTCAAAGATGCCGGCTTGGATCTACGTGACCGGCGCATCAAGAAATTCTTTCAGCTTTATCTCGCGGTGCAGGATTTACCGAGACATCTGGGCCAGCATTCGGGTGGCATGGTGATTTGTCAGGGGCAGCTCGATTCGGTTGTGCCACTTGAGCCCGCCGCGATGCCTGGCCGCGTTGTAGTGCAATGGGACAAAGAAGACTGCGCCGACCTCGGCATTATCAAAGTCGATTTACTGGGTCTGGGAATGATGGCGGTGCTGGAAGAGACGATTCAAATAATCCGCGATAATTACGGCGAAGAAGTTGATCTCGCTCATCTGCCACCGGATGACCCGTCGGTTTACGCGGCTTTGCAGCAAGCCGACACCATTGGCATGTTTCAGATCGAAAGTCGTGCGCAAATGTCATGCTTGCCTCGGCTCAGACCGCAAAAGTTTTATGACATTGTGGTGCAGGTTGCGATCATTCGGCCCGGGCCGATTGTCGGCAACATGGTCCATCCGTACTTGAATCGCCGGCTGGGACGCGAGCCGGTCAAGTATTCGCATCCTTCGCTTGAACCCGTGTTGAAGCGCACGTTGGGTGTGCCTCTCTTTCAAGAACAATTGCTCAAGATGGCGATGATCTGCGCGGGCTTTAGCGGTGGCGAAGCCGAAGAACTGCGGCGTGCGTTCGGCTTCAAACGTTCGGAAGCGCGCATGAAAGAAGTCGAAGTAAAGCTGCGACAAGGCATGACACGCAATGGCATCGGCGCGAAGGCACAGGACGAGATCGTACAGTCAATCACTTCGTTCGCGCTCTACGGCTTTCCCGAATCACACGCCGCCAGCTTTGCGTTGATTGCTTACGCCAGCGCCTATCTCAAATGTCATTACCTGACGGCGTTTACCGCGGCCACGCTCAACAACCAGCCGATGGGTTTTTATCAGCCGTTCACGATTATCAAGGATGCGCAGCGGCACGGATTGAAAGTGTTGCCGGTCGATGTGACGCGCTCGAATTGGGAATGCACCATTGAAAGCTGGGGACAGGGAACAGGGGTCAGAGGTCAGAGGTCGGAAGTCAGAGATCAGACATCGACTGCGTACCAAGAACAGTCCCGGAGGGACGAAATATTTATAGATGACAGCCATGATGATGTTTTAAGAGCCCCTTTAGGGGCGAAAGAGTTCCGATCCTACAGAGCTTCGCATTCATTTCTGAATTCGGATCCTGTAAACATTCCTCCGCTCTGCGGCTGTTCTGCAAACGATACTCCCCGACTTGCTCTCCGTCTCGGCCTGCTGTGCGTCAAGGGTCTGCGCGAAGAGGCTGGTCGCGCGATTGTGAATGCGCGCGCTGAGCGACCGTTTACGAGCATCGATGATTTGCATTATCGCGTGCCCGAATTGAGAAAAGATGAATTGCGAAAGTTGGCGGCGGTGGGCGCGCTGAATCTACTGGGAGCGCGGGCGTCCCGCCCGCTAGTGTTCATTAACCACAACCATGTTGGGCATATAGGCGGGCGGGACGCCCGCGCTCCCAGTAATCGTCGCGATGCGTTATGGCAAGTCGAACGCGTATCGCGCGAGGCTGGGCCTTTATATGAAAGACTTGAAGAAAATGGAGGCTCGCCGCTGATGCCGATGACGCTTAACGAGCGTCTGAATGCGGATTTGCGCGGCACGGGAATCACCATTGGCCGCCATCCGATGGCTCATCAGCGCGAGTCACTGGACAAGATGAACGTGGCGCGCGCGGCCGATTTAAAGAACCTGCGCAATGGCGTATCAGTGAAAGTTGCCGGTTGGGTGATCGTGCGCCAACGTCCCGGGACAGCGAAAGGATTTGTGTTTCTGAGTTTGGAAGACGAAACGGGGATCGCTAACATCATCGTCAGGCCGCAGCTTTTTGAAAGGTATCGCCTGGAATTAGTCAACTATCCTTTTCTGTTAATCGAAGGAGCGTTGCAGCATCAGGACAATGTCATCTCCGTAAAAGCAAGACACGTCGAGCCACTCAATATAAAAATCGAGAGTGCCGGTTCGCATGACTTTCATTAAAAATAAGGCGGGCAGTAGCCCGCCTCTAAAACATTCGGAAATTAGATTGTGGATGGTTACGGACGCTTTTTGGGGCGCGTCGTAGTAGTTTTTTGTGGCGTAACGTTCTCTGTGCTCTTCAGTTCGGCCAGAATATCCTTCGCGTCGTTCTTGAACTTGTGAGTATCAGGAGCCTTATCGACAAAGTGCTGTAAATAATTTGCCGCATCCTGATACTTCCCCTTGTCGCCGGTGCTAAACAGCGCCAGCCCGGCGCCAAGATTTGCATCCACATCATCCGGATTTGCGGCGAGGATCTTTTGATATTCCGCATATGCTTTATCGCCAGAGCCCGCGTCGAGAAGCATTTGGGCGAGGTCAAGCTGCGCCCGTGATTTCTTCGCCGGATCGGTTTCGACTGTTATGTAATCCTGAAAAGCCGCTGCGCCCGCGTCGGCTTGCGTCGGATCAGTCTTGGTCACAAACAACCGCATGGCCTCTGCTCTGACGCTGAAGGCTGCATACTTGTTAGCTTCCTGTTGCTTCTGCTCCGTCGGATCGGTAGCCGCCGGCTCTTTCTTAAGTAGATCAGCCGCGGCATTTCCAGCTTCGGCAGCAGCCTTGAAATCGGCCTTTGCAGCTTCGGTTGCCGCAGCATCCTTGTTCTTGATGCCAGCGTTGTATTTATCGACACCGCGCGCTTTCAATGCGGCTGATTTGTTCGTTAGCAATGCGGCCTGTTCAGGATCGGCGGCCAAGCCGATGTCGTATTGCTTAATCGCTTCGTCATAGTTCTTGGCGTTTAGCGCGACATTGCCCGCTTTGAAGGCGTCAGTGACGACCTTATTGGATTCTTCGATCTTCTTGTTCTTGGCCTCGATCTCAGCATTCTTTTTGGCTATCTCTTCGCGCTTGGCTTTGTCGGCTGCGCTTTCGCCGCCACCGGTTGAACTCGTTGCGCTTCCCGCGCCTGGCTTTACTGCGGCTTTGGCTTCCTCTTTGGTATAGCGTCGGCCGTCACCTGGCCCAAGCACGATTTCGTAGTCGATGTCCTGGCCGACTTTAACATTGCTTTGGGCGGAAGGCGCGGCGTTGGGCGCGCTGGCAGCAAGGACGTATTTTCCAACGTAAGGCAGGCCGGCATACACGAATTGCCCCTTCTTGTCAGCCTTGGTGGGATACTCGCCGGGAAGATCAGTTCGGAAAACATCGATCTGTGCTCCGGCCCCAGGAACGCTAGTCCCATCCGTCTGCTTGATCACAACGTGACCTCGAAGTTGACCCGTTTGAGCTGAAGCCGCAATCGCGCTCGAAAGCAAAACTGCGGCGGCCACAATCAAAGTGAAAAGATAAAAACGACGCATTTAATTTCCTCCAAAAATCTTTGGCCTTCGTTGAGTCGGCCGTCGATAAGATGCCACGTGCTGCAAACAAGTTGTAGCGTTGGAACCGGCTTTAAGTTAGTCAGCCCGTGCATCGGTGTCAAGCATACGGAATCGGATCAGGCATTCCTGCTTCGCGAAACGCCCTTAGCCGCAGCGCGCACGAATCACAGCGTCCGCAAGCTTCATCCTCTGCCTGATAGCACGACCACGTGAGTTCAAACGGCGCGCTCAATTCAACGCCACGTTTTACTATTTCTGACTTTCGCAAGTCTATGACACAATTTCGATTCGAGTTTCAGGTTTCGTTCCCGTATCGATTGCGCGCTGAAATGCTTCATAGAATTCAGGTCGGCAATCGGGATACCCGGAAGAGTCTTCCGCGACTGCGCCGATATAAATTCGTTGCGCGCCGATTACTTCCGCCCAACTTGTAGCGATCGAAAGGAGATGTGAATTACGGAAAGGAACGTAGCTAGTGGGAATCTCCCGTGACTCCAGGTCAGCTTTGCTAACCTCGATGTTTGAGTCGGTCAGAGAAGAGCCTCCGATTTGCCTGAGATGTTCGATTGAAACAGCCAGCCGGTTAGTGACGCCAAAGTGATCGGCAAGTTCATTGAAGGCTTGCCGCTCGCGGGCTTCAGTGCGCTGACCATATGAAACGTGCAGAAAGGCGAGTTCTTCGTTTTCTTCATGGGCAATTGCCGCAGTAACACACGAATCCATTCCGCCTGAGACGAGACAAACGGCCAGGGACTTCGGATAATCGATGATGAACGACTCCGGCTCCGCAATCGGTTCATCTACAATTTCAGTAGTGCCACCCATTCCATATTCCATTTGCCGTTCCTATTCCTATCTCCCGGTGGGAGAGGGCTAGGGTGAGGGTGCGAAGCATAGAAAGGGAAAAATATAGGGCGATGTTTTGTTCCCGCTAAGCCCTCACCCAACCCTCTCCCAAAGGAGAGGGAGTTAAAATGGCAAATTAAAAATGTCAAATGCCAAATCGAAAATGCTCTGTTCAGACGCCATGGACATCAGGCCCCCAAATGTACTTGTGCATCTGCAACTGCATGCGAACGTTCAAACCGCTTTCGGCTATCCAGTTTGCCAACTCCTTCAAATCGATCAGGCCCCAGGCTGGCGAGATCAAAATTGCTTTCGCGCGATTTTCAAGACAGTAATCTTCGATCACCTGGCGTGCGAAATCCCAGTCTGCATGATTGGTGACTACGAATTTTATTTCGTCGAGCTCAGGCCGCAGACGTTCGAGATTTGGCCAATGATTTCGCCCGGCTTCGCCCGAGGCGGGGCATTTCACGTCGAGAATTATCTTCGCTCGCGGGTCAACGTCCGCGGTTGAAAGGTAGCCGCCGGTCTCGATTAGCACTTCGTAATCGTCGTCGCACAGGCGCTCGATTAGGTCGAATGCTTCGCGCTGCGCCAGCGGTTCGCCTCCGGTGATCTCGACTAATCGGCAGGCGAAATCGCGGACGCGCTCCATCACCTCTTCAATCGTAAAGTGCTCGCCGCCAGTGAAAGTGTACTCGCTGTCACACCATACGCAACGCATCGGGCAACCCGTCAGCCGCACGAAGGTGCAGGGCCGACCCCCATGGGTAGACTCGCCCTGAATTGAGCGAAAGATTTCAGTTACGCGAAGCACGGAATGATTTTAGATATTGAGCCGGCGATTGTCGATTTTGGTGGTTTGGAATGTGTGTCAGAACTGCGAGCGGTAGCGACCGGATTGTCAAGGGCCTTAGGTCGTCAAAGCAACCGGTCGCTACCGCTCGCGGTTCTGACACTCGGCTTGCCGAGCCAGCCTCGGCAGTCAAGTCGGCGAACCATCTTCATTTTGTTGGCAACAAATAGTCGCTAATCCGTCTAATCGATCATGATAGGATTGGCGGTGGCAGCAGGAACCGAACCATAGTAGTGAGCCGCGAAGCAGACAATCTTCAAGCCTTAATTCTCGCTGGGGCCAGGCGCCTATTGGCCCGGGCCACAAATTCGCGCTCACTCGACGACTCGTATTTAAGCCCTAGGCTTCTGGCGGCGGTCGAGAAATATCTGTTCAAGGATGATACGCCCGCGGAACCTGCGATCGATAAATTTCTAGATGGGCTGCATGCGGACGATCTTTGCCTGGTCATCGCGTGCGAGCGTGGCGACCAGGTTGCCTGGAACGATTTGTTTGAAGGGTACGGCGCGACCGTGCGTTCCGCCGCACGGACCGCCAGTTCGAACGAGGCAATGGCCGACGATCTCGCGCAATCAATCTGGGCTGAGCTGCATGGATTGAAAGCCCGCGACGATGGCCAGCCCGCCGGCAAGCTAGCCTACTATTCCGGGGCAGGTTCGCTGGGCGGTTGGCTGCGAGCGGTGGTGGGCCAACTGGCGATCGACCAGCACCGGCGACAAGCGCGACTAATCCAGACCGAAGAGGACGCGGATTTCGATCGGCTCGCACACGATCTTGACGATGGGTCAGCAGCGTCGATGGCGTTTCATTCTTCGCCAAATCCGGAGGAGGAGTTGACACGCAATCTGGCCGCCGCCGATGTCGAAAGAGCTTTGGGCCGCGCGTTGTCAGAACTCGATGCCGAGGATCGCTTGCTGATGAAATTGTATTACTTCGACGGCCTGCGTCTGCGCGAAGCGGGTGCGGTGTTGGGTTTTCACGAAGCCACCGCGAGCCGCCGCCTGACGCGCATTCATCGCCAGGTGCGCGAGCGCGTCGAGACGATTCTGATGAAGGAACACGGTTGGACGAAGATGGAGGCGGTCTCGTCGCTGGCTGAAGTTGCGGCGCACTTACAGACTGAAGTCGAGCCGATCCTATCGGCGCCAGCGGACGCTTCTTTGCAGAGTTCGCCCGTGGGAGGTTGATTGATTGCTATCGATTTGGTTTTTTGATCGGAATGAAGTCGCAAGTTGTTTACGGCGAACTCGTTCATCCAACAGGCGATGAGTGTAGCCCGGTTGAGTAACTCAGGAAGTCATGTCATTTGAAGACCCACAAATCGATGTTCTCTTGCGGCGCCACGCTGAGCGCGCGAAGTCGAATGCCGCAATCGAACATCTCGACGCGGACGAACTGAACGCGTTTGCCGAAGGATCATTGCCCGTAGCGGCACGGTCGCGTTTTGTGTCTCATCTGGCTGATTGTGATGACTGTCGTCGATTGGTTTCACAACTCGCGATCAGTGCCGGGGCCGTCGCCAAGGCTGAAACCGCGGGGGCGCCCGCCACAGCACACGCATCCTGGTTGGAAAAACTGGGGGCGTTCTTCCGGCCTCCGGCGTTGCGTTATGCAGCTTTTGCCGCCGTCGTGGTCGCCGCAGTCGGTGTCGCATTTTTGGTCATGCGGCAAACGCAGCAAAATCGGGAATCGGCTCTTGTCGCTAAAAACGAGCAGCCGAGTCAAGCTAGAGCTGATATTACTAAGTCTGAGGAAACAGCAAAGGCTCTTGCAGAGAAGAATGCGGTTGCGAATAACAACCTCGCAAGTACGCCGCCGGCCACGCCGCAATCAAGACTCAATCTGGAGCGCGAAGAATCAAAGACCCTGGCGAATCCGCAGGCCGCTCCGAAACCTCAGAAGGAAACGGACGAATCCGTCGCCCTGGCAGACAAGCAGATAACCGAGACAGAGGTAGCGGAGTCGAAGCCAGCCTATGCGCCGCCGCCGCCACAAGAGAGTCCCGGGCGCGTGGCAACAAAATCGAGTGACCAGCAAACGCGTCCGGGTATCGGGGGCGCTCCGCAGAGTAGCGGGACGCTCTTTGGGCAAACCGGAGGGCTGGACCGCAAGCAGAGCGATCAGCCTTCAAGCCAGCAATCAAAAGATGACAACAGTGCCGTCGCTCAAAATCAAACTCCGATTAACGGTAGAGCGATGAATGAAAAGGCAAAGGGGCCGAGGCGGGATGCAGATAATGTCGCCGCAGCGAACCGCAGTGTGAACGAAGCTCGCCCTCCGGCGCCGAAAACTGAAGATGTGCGAGGCGAAAAACGGACTACCTCCGGAGAAGAGGCTGAGACTCGCTCAGTTGGCGGTCATAAGTTTCGACGGCAAGGTAACGCGTGGATTGACGCAAAATTCAAATCGTCGATGGGGTTGAAGAGTATCTCGCGCGGTTCCGAGGAATTTGCCGGCCTTGATTCCGGACTTCGTTCGATTGCCCAACAAGTCGGCGGCGAGGTCATCATAGTTTGGAAAGGCAAAGCCTACAAGATTTGGTGAATGTCCGACAAACTTCAGTTTGTCGATTACTGGGCGAGTTTGAGCCTCGCGTAATAAACGACAAACTGAAGTTTGTCGGACATTTCTCTGTGAACCTCAAACCTCTTGCCGCCGTATTGACTTACGTCGAATTTGCTTTTCTAATCGTCATTTACGATCTACCATTCACGAATTATGTTTTGTCCATCCTGCGGAGCCGAATCCACGATCGAACTGAACTACTGCAATCGGTGCGGCGCAAATCTTGGCTTGGCGCTTACTGCTAACGCTGAAATCGCCCCGATAAACGTAACCAAACCGATCCTGATAATCTCAGTCACGCTTTTGCTGCTAACCCTCGGCGGCTTTGTCGGCATTATTTCGGGCACCATAGAAATGGTAAGAAACGGCGCTGGACCCATGTCGCCGGCGCTTCCCATCTTTGGAATGCCCACGATTCTGACGATTGACATCTTACTGCTGCGCCAACTGTCGAAGCTGATTAGCGCAGCGCTCTCGCCCAAAAGACTTCCTGCGCAGAAGGCGGCGGCGCAGTCTCAAAACGAGCTGCGCTTTCCGCGTCCCGCGACGGCGCGACTGGAACCGGCCCCCAGCGTCACCGAAAACACGACCCGATTCTTCGAACCTCTCTATCGCGAGACCAACGAGCCGGCGCCGCGTACCAAAGTGGAAGAGTGATTCTCTATCCAGGTCCTTCCTCAAGTTGTTGCCCTTAAAACTCTGAGTTGGTAGAGTCTCGTCCGGTTGGATCGAAGAACTCTCGTGAGGTGTACTCAGATGCCTGTCGTTCAGAGTTGTGTCTCTCGTTCGCTTTCATGCTGTGTGTTGCTTTCGCTTCTCGTCGGAACGCTCCAGGCTCAAATGCCGGCGCCTGCCAAACCGTCATCCGCGCGCGCTCGCAGAACCGAAGGAACGGTCGCAGTCCGTAACCCGCAAATCGGGCGGATAATTTCTGAAATCGATGCTCGCAATATCGAAAGCACGATTCGCAAGTTAGTAAGCTTCGGCACGCGCAGCACTTTGTCTGAGCAGAACAATCCAAATCGCGGCATCGGCGCCGCGCGCGATTGGCTGTATGCCGAATTTCAGAAGGCGGCGGTGCAATCAGGCGGCCGCATGACGGTCGAAAAGCAAACCTTCGAACAACCCAAGGCGACCCGCGTTCCGCAACCCACGATGCTGACGAACGTTGTCGCGACGTTGAAAGGGACGCAGCCCGAATCAGTGAATCGAGTCTATGTCGTCAGCGGACATTATGACTCGATGTGCAACAACCCCACCGACGCGAAGTGTGACGCACCGGGCGCCAACGATGACGCTTCAGGCACCGCCGCGGTCCTGGAAATGGCCCGCGTGATGGCGAAATACAAATTCCACGCGACGATCATTTTCATGACCGTACCGGGAGAAGAGCAGGGCCTGCTTGGCGCAACTCACTTTGCGGAAGACGCGAAGAAAAACAACATGGATATCGAAGCGATGTTCACAAACGACATCATCGGTAGTTCGCTCGGCGGCAACGGCGTTCGTGAAGCTCATACGGTTCGTGTTTTCTCGGAAGGCGTGCCGTCGAACGAGACGCAAGCCGAGGCGATGACTCGACGCAGTGTCGGCGGTGAAAACGATTCGCCTTCACGCCAACTCGCGCGGTTCATCAAGGATACCAGCGAGCGTTACGTACCGTTGATGAAAGTCTGGATGATCTATCGACGTGACCGTTATGGACGCGGCGGTGATCATCAACCGTTTCTGGAGCGTGGTTATGCGGCTGTGCGTTTCACTGAACCTAACGAGGATTACCATCATCAGCATCAAAACGTGCGCGTCGAAAACGGAATTCAGTATGGCGACTTGCCGCAGTTCGACGACTTCAACTACATCGCCAACGTCGCGCGCGTGAACGCCGCCTCGCTCGCAGCTCTGGCCCTGTCGCCGGCGCGACCGAAGAATGTTGTTTTTCCTTCGGGTCTGGCGAACGACACCGTAATGAAGTGGGATGCCAACAAAGAGGCGGACATGGCGGGTTACGAAATCGTCTGGCGCGATACGACCGCCGCGACCTGGACCAATTCGCTCCTCGTCGGAAATGTTCTGACTTACACAATGAAGGGCATGTCAAAAGACAACTACTTCTTCGGCGTGCGCGCGGTTGATAAAGAAGGGAACAAAAGCCAGGTCACTTACCCGCGTCCGCTTCCCCGCAATCCTGCTTCCCGCCCACCTCAAACCGCGCCACCTTAAATTGTGATCGGCGTGTCTTGTCACTAACGGTGCGGCGCGGAAACGCTAGTACATCTTCGCGCAATGCTATTGCTAAAGCGAATCTCAACACCTTTGGTTATTTGGTCCGGGCGCGCTGCCATCTACCCATAACGTCGTGGTCCGGGATTTCAATTGCCAGCGCTTTCAGCTCGTGCTCGATCAGTTCCATATCGATGCGACTTGCTAGCGAGCGAACAACCGTGACCGCGTCTTCGAGATCGCGTTCGCGCGTTGCGAGGACTTTCATCACCACGAAATCCTCGGGCGAGACCACCTGCAGCGGCACTTGACGGAGCGACCCGGTGAGCGAGCGTGCGAGTACCTCGTGCGCATACCGAGACGATCGCGGCTCAACTAGATCGGCGGTATTCAACGAGCCGGCTTCTCCTCCGATAAGGGTGAGCCGGCTCACGAACTGACCACCGAAGCGCATGCGATCGAACGCTAGAATCATGTCAAAGCCCGCAGCTCGGAGCGCCGCCTCGCACTGCGCAGTGCTCACACCTGCGACCGCGAGGTCGGCATCCTTTGTCTCGCGCGGCTCACCATAGACCGCAAGCGCAAGTCCGCCATAAGCCGCGGCCCCGATGCCGGCTTGCTCAAGTGCCTGAAAGGCGGCGAGCAGAACCGCGACGGGATCGTTCAGATCGATGGTCATCGCTTTCGCGTTTGCTGCGTTGCGCAAGTAGTTGTCGGCCCAGGGCCGCAAGTTCCAGCGTGGCGCGTCGCAGCGCAACGCGGCGCCGATCCGCTTCCGCTAAACGTTGTGCCAATTCTTGCGGGCTGATGTTCAAGAGATGTGAGTATAGCTTATTGTCGAAATCAGTCTGCAAACTTCCTGGATTATACCGACACCTTGGAAGACCAGCTTGGCCAAAAACATTTCTGATTCTTTCGACCGTTTGGCCCTGAACGGCGTCCAATAAGGGTGCACCCGAGCGAGGCGTTATTGGCAACAAATTGCGGGCGCAGTTATTATTCAGGGTAATCAAGAGAGGATTGGCAGGAATATGATCACTCAGACACCATTCGGGAGCAGATTCGTCAACAGGGCAGCAGCGATGTTGGCAATGGGCACGTTGCTCGTCAGTACCTTCGCGGTTGGCGTGGGCGCGCAGGGAATGAAAGCGACGTCGAATAGGGGCGCGGCGAAACTTACTCAAGACCAGCGCATCCTGCACGCGCTGAACCGGCTGGGCTTTGGCGCCCGTCCCGGTGATGTTGAGCGCGTGAAGGCGATGGGCGTCGATAACTATATCAATCAGCAACTTTTTCCCGACAAGATCGACGACTCCGCCACCGAAGCCAGGCTACAGAACCTGACGACGCTGCATATGACAACTGCCGAGCTTTACGAAAAATATCCGCAGCCGGGGCAGTTGCTGCGTGTGCTGGAGCGTCGGAACAGTCTGCCGGCCGACCTGGCGGCGGCGCGTGACAATCGCGCGAAGGGTGGGGCCAATGCTGCTTCCGCTGCTAAAGACTCAAAGACGGGCGACGCAATGACTGGCGAGATGCAGGGTCCCGATGCGGCCAAGAGCAACGCTGCCGCGAAGAGCAATGCTCCTGCTAACGGCGATCAGAACCCGATGAACAATGCAGAGTATCGCAAGGCGGTGATGGAGTACTTCAAAGAAAACAATCTGCGTCCGCCGCAATTCCTGACGGGCGAATTGCAAATGTCGCGCATCCTGCGCGCGGTTTACAGCGAGCGGCAATTGCAGGAAGTGATGGTTGATTTCTGGACTAATCATTTCAACGTGTTCGCGGGCAAAGGCGCCGATCGCTGGCTATTGATTTCGTACGATCGTGACACTATTCGACCGAACACGCTGGGCAAGTTTTACGATTTGTTGCTGGCGGACGCGAAGAGTCCGGCCATGCTTTTCTATCTCGATAATTTTCAAAGTGTGAGTCCGAATGCGCAGGGCCAGCGCCCCAATCAAACGGGTCAAACTCGTCCCGGCGCGGCGCGCGATCCGTTGATTGAACTAATGCGGGGAAGAAATCCGAACCGTAATCCCAACCTATCGATGAGTAACAACCCGCAGCAGCAGCGACCACAGCAGCAGCAACAGCGACGCGGCATCAACGAAAACTACGCGCGCGAGTTGAT
>QHXG01000243.1 GCA_003222845.1 Acidobacteriota bacterium
AGAATAAAGCACATGATCTGCAAATACAAGCAGACGGATCATTTATCATTTTCCATTTGACATTTTTCATTTGCCATTTAGATCATTGCGGGGTGCACGGCGTCGCTCAAGCGCATAAATGGCAAATGAAAAATGTCAAATGGAAAATGGAAAATCGTTTTCTTGCTGACCGCCTTACTCATCGTCCAGCCTCGCGCGTCCGTTCCCACTCACGCAACGCCCGAACACCTTTCTCGAAATCCGCTTCCTTGCTGTAAAAATTGTGCGCGCCATCGTCCCTTGACGGCTCGCGCACGTAGTACAGGTAATCAGTCTGGGCGGGATTTAAAGCCGCATCGATCGAGCTTTCCCCGGGCGCACCAACCGGCCCCGGTGGTAGCCCAACAAAAATTCGGGTGTTGTAAGGCGACCGCCGGTTAACGTCGCTCAAGTAAACTCTCCCGTCGTTTCGCCATTTTCCGGCAAGCTTCGACGCGTACACGATCGTCGAATCCATCCCCAGCGCTATTCCTCGGTTCAATCGATTGTAAATGACTGAAGCAATCAGCGGGCGCTCATCCTTAAGTTTAGCTTCCGTTTCGATCAACGACGCGACGATCACAATTTGCCGCGGACTCATATGCAACGCGCGGGCGCGTTCGGCGCGCTCCGGCGTCCACTCCTGGCGAAAGCGTTTCACCATTCCCGCGATCACCGCCGCCGGTTTCGTGTCCACCGGATAGCTGTACGTTGCCGGGAAAAGATACCCTTCGAGGTTCGTCGCCACCGGATCGAGATCGCGAATTGCGCTGGTCTCGTCCATCAAGCGCAGCGCTTCGTTGCTGTCGCGCAGGTGCAATTCATCTACATGAGAAAGCGAATCGGCAATGTCCCAACGGGTCCATCCTTCGATCACCGTAAACCGACTGAGCCGCTGTTCGCCTTCTTCCAATTTCTTCAAGACACCGAGAGGCGTAATCGGAGAAGAGAACCGGTACTCGCCGGCTTTGATGAGCTTCGCGCTGCCGCTGATCTTGATATAGAAGAGCAAAGGCCAGGTGCGCCGAACGACGCCTGCGCTCGAAAGTTTGTTGGCTATTGCTTCAGGCGTGGATCTACGCGGAATCTCGATGTAATCGTCTGCTTTTCCATGCGCGACGGGCGTATGCAATTCGCGGTACAGCGAAAGTGAAAAAACTGCCGGCACGGCCAGTAAGAACAAACAAATGCCGAGCCAAAGACGCTTTCGTGCTTTCCTGCTTTTGATGAGCACCCGATAGGAATCCTGTCACCTGTGATTCACTTTGCTGTGGTCGGCGTTGCTTGTAATGAAGTCACGCAAAATGATCGCCGCAGCTTCACTGTCGACCGCACGTTGAATCTCATTTTCGCTCCGGCCTTGGCTCTTCAAAGCTGACTTGGCGGCAAATGTAGTCAAACGTTCGTCCTGTAAATGAACGGGAATTCTTATTGACAGACGAAACTTGTCGGCTATTGTCCGAGCGTCTCTTGAGGCTTGGCCTTCTTCGCCGTCGAGACTCAAGGGCAGTCCGATCACCAGTCCTTTCGCATCGTAAGTCTCGACTAGAGCCGAGACGCGGCGCAACAAATCCTTCCAACTTCGCCGTTCGATCATGTCTAACGGCGTTACCGAGATTCGTAATTCGTCACAAACAGCGACCCCGATTCTCTTAACACCCAAGTCAATTGCCAACAATCGACCCGGCGGCTCGGTTGAGCCTGCCAATAAAGCTTTTACTTGTTCATTTTCTGCCAACTCAGTAATGAGAACTCACATCGAATACCGGCGTTTAGAGTACCGACTTTAGTCGGCTTCAGGAAACTATCCAACTAGAGTCGATACTCTTAACGCATTTTCGCTAAGGCGTCGCTTGCGCGGGTTTTACTCGGACGGTATGATACAGGCGTTTGGCTGATCGTTTAAGTGACCGTCGGTCGCGAGTTGGTTTAGTTTTCGAGGTCTAACTAATGTCATTCAAAAGCAAATTCACACTGGTAGTGCTTTCCGCCGCGCTGGCGGTTTACACAATTGCGGGCGCCTGGCTGGGCACTCGCGCTCAACAACCGGCCAACGATCCGGGCGCGCAACAGAAAATCTTCGAGAGTGTGCTAAAGCACATTCAGGACGATTATGTTGACGAGCCAAATATGGAAAAGGTTCGCGGTGGCGCCCTGCGCGGTCTGGCCTACGGGTTAGATCCTTATTCCACTTACTTGACTGCGGATCAGGTCAAGGATTACCGCGGCAACGACAAAAGTAATCGTGTCGGGATTGGCGCTGAGCTTTCCCAATATTCGTCGTTCCTGTATGTCGTGGCCCCAGTTAAGGGTTCACCGGCGGATCAGTCTGGTGTGCGCGCGGGTGACATTATTGAATACATAGACGGCAAAGCCACGCGTGACATCTCTCTCTATGACGCGCGGCAGTTACTGAACGGCGCGCCGGGAACGGAAGTAAAGCTGCGCATTTTGCGCACAAACTCGCGGCCATTAACTCTGACAGTGAAGCGAGGTTCGTTCCGTGCACCCGCGGCTGAAGCGCGAATGGAAGCCGGCCGCATTGGCGTTCTCAAGATCAATAGCTTCGATAATGGAGAAGCTGCAGACGTTCGCACGCGTTTGCAGGAGTTGATCAAACAGGGTGCGCAGAAAGTTGTGCTCGACCTCCGTAGCGTTGCGGGCGGCGAAATTCAGGAAGGAATCTCGGTTGCCAATCTCTTTATTCGTGACGGCGTCATTGCGGAAAAGATTGGACGCGAACAGAAAGTCCTGCAGACGTTCGAAGCGGATCCCAAAGCCGAACTTTTTGCTGGTCCGGTCGTGGCATTGATTGATGGCGGAACGGCAGGTGCGGCGGAAATCGTAGCGTCGGCGTTCCTCGAACGAAAGCGCGGCGAGGTCGTGGGCGAGAAAAGCTTCGGCGCCGGCGCCGAGCAGGAATTGTTCACGTTGCGCGATGGCGATGGATTATTGCTGACCACAGTCAAGTGGGCGTCAAGCGGCGGCAAACCTTTTCTCGGTGAAGATCGTACGCATTCCGGTATCGCACCTTCAGTTGAAGTCAAGCGCGCGGAAAATCAGGGGCTTGAGGTGGATGACCTGGCCGGTAACGAAGAAGAGCCGACAAAACCAAACCAGACACCCTCCAAGCCGGGAGCTCAGCCCGAAACTACGGCGCCCAAAATACAGCCTGAGGATTTACAACTAAAGAAAGCGATCGAGATTTTGCGCGAAAAACCGGCGGCTTCGGCACCGCGCGGCGCTTAACTGAGCGATAATCAATAGAAGAGGCCGGAGCGACGTGAATTCGTTCGCGCCGGTCTTTTCCTTTTACTGAATTACTTACACAATGCGCATCTTGATGGGATTAATAGGTTTGTTCCTGATCGTAGTCGTTCTTTGGGATGTCTTTGAGACGATCGTGTTGCCGCGGCGCGTGACCAGGCGCTTTCGCTTGACGCGGTACTTCTATCGTTCGATTTGGCAACCATGGTCGGTGCTGGCGCGGATGGTTCGCAAGAGCAAGCGGCGCGAAATGCTGCTCAGCATCTTCGGTCCGCTATCGTTGCTGATGCTGTTAATAATTTGGGCGGCAACTTTGGTTTTCGCTTTTACGTTGATCCATTGGGCGATTGGTTCGCAGATTAACTCCGGTAGCGCCACGGCGGGCTTTCTTACCGATCTTTACTACAGCGGCACCACCTTTTCCACACTCGGCCTTGGCGACCTCACGCCCATCACTTCAGCCGCACGAGTGATTACCGTCTTGGAAGCAAGCATGGGCCTCGGCTTGCTGGCTCTGGTCATTGGTTACTTTCCGGTTCTCTATCAAGCTTTCTCGCGGCGCGAAGCAAACATCTCGCTGCTGGACGCGCGCGCGGGTACGCCGCCAACCGCAGTCGAACTATTGCGGCGTCATCAAGAGGCTGATAGTCTGCCAGCCCTCGATGAGCTGCTGCGCGATTGGGAGAGATGGGCGGCTGACTTAATGGAAAGCCATCTCTCCTACCCAGTGTTATGCTTCTTTCGCTCGCAACACGACAATCAATCATGGCTGGCGGCGCTCAACACGGTGCTTGATGCCTGCACCCTGGTGATGGTCGGGATAGATGGGATTCCGAAGTGGCAGGCGCAACTCACGTTCAAAATGGCGCGCCACGCGATTGTCGACATCGCCCAAATCTTCAATACTTCGCCACTCAAGCATGATGGCGGGCGATTAACCAGTGAAAATTTCATACAGCTTCGAACGGCACTATCTGCATCGGGCGTCTTCGTGCGAAACGAGCCTGGGGACGAGGAAACTCTGAAAGAACTACGCGCGATGTATGAACCTTACACCGAAGTGCTCTCGCGCTATCTCATGATGCCGCTGCCGGGGTGGTTGCCAAAACCGCGCTCCACCGATAACTGGCAAACCAGTGCCTGGGAAGTCACACCGCAGACCGCTGAACAGCCTTTTCGCAAGTGCATGCAACGCGCCGCGTCGGCGAAAGCGCACGCCCAAAGAGCATCGGCGTTGAGTGATAAGGGAGTCTAGACTGCAAGCACCAGCTTTCAAGTTTCGAAAAGAAGAGTCGTGAAGGCCAAATTTGCGACGTCTCTCTCATCAATGACCGGCTATGTGATCATTTGGAATGCTCGATGATCCCATATGGAACAGCACTCTCCTTATTAGCAAGCACATGAGCCTAATCTTACCGCACTGTGTTCTTATAATTTGCTTGCAATCGGTAGAATGCTTCGCGGAAAGTCGCGATCAAGCCTTCTATTAGCGAACCGTGGGGCCAGAGTCTCTCTCTTGAGGCACGCATGTTGCCGCATAGCCTGTCGAAGTTTTCCACCGTTGGAATTAAAAAGCGAAAAGGAGAATTTGGAAATGCTTATCACGAAAAAAATGCTGCTTGCCTTGACCATAGTGGGTGCCCTGCTCGGCGCGGGGATCGGCGCACTCATTACGCACACAGGTTCGGGCTCGACGTCCGCAAGCACGATGGCAAGTACGACAAACGACGCGAGTAAGTACTCAGCCAATCAAACAGATTCAAATTACAAAACGCCGGAACAATTAGCGGCTGACAACGCGGCAAAATTTAAGACACCGGAAGAACAGACCGCCTTTCGCGAGGGCTTTAGCGATGGCTATACCTCATGCAACAATGCGCAGACAGGTACGGCCTCTCAGAACTACAGTGCCTCGTCAGCCTATAGCACATATCGCGCGCCGGTGCGGCGCTACTACCACGGGCGACGAGTCTACTACGACTACGGCAACTCGCGTGGCCGCTCATTCTGGCAAAAGCACCGCGATAAGTTGACGGTGGCGATGGGCACTGGCGCAGGCGCGCTAATCGGTGGCCTGGTTGGCGGAAAACGCGGGGCTGGTATCGGCATGCTCGCGGGCGGCGGCGGCTCGGCGCTTTATACCTATAAGCTACGTCACCGGAGTCGTCGCTATTAATCGCTGGTATCTCTGCTAAGCAAAGAGCGATGACAGCTAAGCTTAGATTTCTGTTTGCGGTATTCCTTACTCTGGCAACCAGCGGAAGGGCAGTTCTATTTGGAGCTGCCCTTTTTGGTGCTCACGAAAGAGTGAAGGGGCGCGTGACTCTAGCGAGTGCGTCGGTACCACGTCCGGTTTCATTTCGAGAGGTTTCTGGCCGCGGCTTGTTAATAAGAACATGGATCAATTCTCAGGGGCCTTTCACGTTCGCGATTGATACCGGGGCCGGCGCGACGCTCTTGTCCCAGAGAGTTGCAGAGGAAGCCGGAGCTAACGTCAGTGGTGGCCGTACGATTTCAGTGGCGGGACTCAGCGGCGCCCTCTCGACGGCCCGCCAAGTCTCAATTCAAAGTCTCGCCATCGGCGATCGCGAGAATTATCTACCGGCAAAAGGCGAGGTGATGGTAACCAGCGGACTGCCGCGCGACCTCGACGGAGTCTTAGATCCCACGGAAGCTTTTTTCCCGCTTGGATACGCTATCGACATTCCCCGACACGAGCTTTCCGCTTTCGATCCGCAGGCGACGCCGGTACGAATGAACAGCCAGCCGGATGAAGGAACAGTGGTACCGTGGCTTCGAGAAAGACATGGCCGTAGGCCGTATGTGCAACTTGATAATGGTGATCGCGCATTGCTTGACACTGGATCCGGTCTGGGCCTGGCGATCAGAGAATCCGGTCAGAGTGATCGGGAGACTGCAGCAAGCGTCCGCGATATAGGTGGCGGCAGCATTTCAGCGCGCCGTGTCGCTGCCAGAACGATCTCGATTGGCTCGCTCACATTACGGAGAATTCCCACCGATGTCGTTTCCGGCGCCGAGGCCGATGCGCCGGTGCTGCTTGGCTTGAGCGCCCTGCGGCCGTTTCGCCTTCGATTCGATCCCGTTCATCGGCTAATCGAAATCGCGCCCAGCGAAAGCAACCGTTCGTTACAGAACCGGGAGCGGTAGCGACCGGATTGTAAACGCTACGGGAGCTATCTTCCCGTCGCTATCGCTCTCGGTCTCTAAACTTTCCAGTCTGCAAAAGGGTGTTGACTTTTCCTTAGCCGCCAGCATATTTTTCTCTCGCCGTTTCCCAAAATCCATTCGACGAAGTTTCAAGGAGGAATCAGTGATTTTTCGCATTGGAGTTATGGTTCTCTCTTCCATGGCTTTCGCCGCGCTCGGTGCTGCTCAGGAAACCGAGACCACCATAAATAAGTCCCTGATACCCCTCCAAGCTAATGCGCTAAGCAAGTTCGTGCCTCCCGGATGGGAGATCGAAAAGAAACTGACAGCCGATCTTAACGCCGACTCTTTGCCCGACTTCGCGTTAGAACTGATTGAGAACAAACCGGAAAAAGACCAGAGCGGAGATCCGACAGAGAGAGCCAGGGCGCTCGTCATTGTGCTTCAAAACCTGGATGGCAAACTCGCGCGCGCGGGCGTCGCTGATAAGTTGCTGCAATGCACTCGCTGCGGCGGAGCTTTCTATGGAGTGGTAGAGGCCCCGGCGAACGTGAAGATCGAGAAAGGCGTCCTCATTGTGGAACAGGACCACGGTTCGCGCGAGCTGACCAATACCACCTATCGCTTCAGATATGATCACGAAACGCAGAGGCTTATGCTAATCGGTTTTGATTTTTCCGACGCTGATCGTTTGACCGGAAAAGACGTCTCAGAAAGCACTAATTATCTGACGGGAGTTCGGAGAGTCACCCGCGGTAAAGCCACAACTTCATCGACCATTCCTCGCAAGAAGATATTCATCGAGGACGTAGACTACGAAAAATTTGAGGAGGAAGCCGAGAAGCGTCTGAATCTCTGAATCATACTCTCGTAATCTGTTTCTCCATCTCTCGATGTGCCTTAGGTGCAGGCGTGAAGAGTAGGCGAACGAGACAGTTTCCCGTCTGCTCGCCTTTGCGAATCGAATTCCAACAGCCCGGTTCTTTTTTTTCCAGCCAGCGGAGCCTGAACCGTCTCTCGGAAAAAACAGACGAGTGATAGTCCCCGTAAAAATGCCCGATCAATGGGGACATTCACCGATTTGCATACCATTATGTGCGAGGCTCTATCGAGCGATGCTGCTGAGTATCGCACGACCGCGCGTCTCCAGCTCGTCGCCAATCCAGGACATCAATACCGTCACGGGATTCTGCTCTGCCACGGTTGGGCTGGTGCGTGTCAGAGAGTCCTCAGCCGCCACCGCTTGAACTGCCTGAGACTTGAATTGAACGTTAGAATCTACTGAGCTGTAAATCGCGAGGTACATTTGCGTTTCAGCAGGAATCAGCGTGCGCCACCCCGCACCTCCATCCCTGAGGTAGAGCGGCAGACGCATGGGATTCGAATTGTATCCGGCGGCCAACAGTTCCGGCTTACTGGCGATCCCGTTGCGCAGCGCGTTCTGCACCTCGTCCTGCTTTTGCAAATAGCTCCACGTATCGTTGATGTACAAAAGCATCGCTTCGAGCGCGTTCGCATGATTGCGCATGCCGCTCACGAAATCAGTTGCGAGGTCTATGCCCGGATGTTGTTGCCGAATGCCTTCGTAAGTTCGCGGAATCATTTGAATCATGCCGCCCGCGCCCGCCGAACTTACGGAATACCTGAAAGTATCCCCCTGATTGAGCGCATAGAGCGACAAAATATCGGGGTAGATTTTGCTGCGATCTTCATTGAGAAAGCGTCGATGGTCCGTATGTTCGACAAGGACCAGGTGCTCGGCGATGTTGATGATATCGCGCGAAATACTCACCCCCTTATCAGCCAGGCGCTCGGCTGCGGTCTCGAGCATTGTCGTCACATATGAGTTGCCGGCCGAGATAATTTCCGCCGAAAGCAGTGCCGGATGCGCAGAGGTGTAATAGGCGGTTTCTGTCACGGCGCCACTTTTCACAATCGGGTACTGCACCACCAGCGGGAGGAACTGGCGGCCCGTGGCCACATCAGTTACGGTCACGGCCGTGTTAACGCCGTTTGGGCTAATCACATGCACGAGCACCGAACGGCTAAGCTGGGTTGTCGCTGCCAGCTTCGCGCCCTTAATCAGAAACGAATCTTTGGGTACGGAGAAGATGTT
Source organism: Acidobacteriota bacterium (assembly GCA_003222845.1). Classification (GTDB taxonomy): domain Bacteria; phylum Acidobacteriota; class Blastocatellia; order Pyrinomonadales; family Pyrinomonadaceae; genus UBA11740. The sequence continues at coordinate 8,570 of QHXG01000243.1, forward strand.
TATCTGCGACGTTTCCTGATCAAACGCGGCCAAGGTCACCGACGTGCCGGTCAACGCCGCGCGGGATCTCAATAATTGCTTTGCGTCAGTAATTTTCTCAGCAACTTGGGCACTGGAGAGGGCCGG
>QHXG01000789.1 GCA_003222845.1 Acidobacteriota bacterium
TGGAAAACTGAGTTGCTCCGATTGTTCTCTCTTCGACTCCCCGGCATTCGATAGGAGAGAGGAATCCGGCCTAACATGGGGGAAGCGCAGCACGCTTTCGTTTACGGGTTTATCGATTGAGAAACTAGTCGAAGATCTCTAATCACGGTAGCGTTCGAGTGTCCTGTCGCTAAGGTTCTGTCAACAAAAAGAAGCGGTCGATTCGATGTCCTGGTTTTTAGTCCCGGAGGAGAGACGAGATATTTGTAGAACACCATGCACCCAATCAATGTGATCACGCACGATGAAAGGTTGCGTTGCAAAACAATCACATCGCCTGATCGTGTTAATTTTGTGTTAGGAAGTTGTGAAGCACTCTAAGAGTTTGGATAAATGCCTTACCACTTGGCGATATTTTCAGGATCGAGCCAGCGGCGCGTCATGTCGCACCACAGCGCAAGGCCCTGCCAAGAATTGAAGCGCGAGTAGAAGCGCGCGATCTTCTTATCACTTGCGGGCCGGCCGTTGTTCCGAGCGCGAGCGAACTGCGCGCGCGTCCACGAATCCAGCGCCAGACCGTCGTAACGTCCGAGCAACTTCAAAAGGTTCTCGGCGGAGTAATTGCCGACTCCTTTGACGCTTTTCATTTCCTTCAAGAGTTCCTTCACAGGCAGATTGGTGGTCAGCCAATCTTCAACCTTCAACGAGCCCGAGGCGACCCGCTGCGATAGTTCCTGCAAGTAAGGCGCGCGATACCCGGCGCGGATCTTATCCTGGAAAAACTTCACTGACTCCTGGGCCATTGCATCGGCGGAAGGGAACGACTTTCGCCCATCATCCGATTGAACACCCAACTCATTTACCAGCCCGTTCACCATCTTTTCGGTCAGTGCCCACGAGCAGTTGGTCGTACAAATCATCTTGACGAGATCTTCGAACACGTTGGGCGAGCGCAGGAGACGTCCGGCGCCTTCGTTCGCGATCCAGACAAATTCCGGTTCAGCCTCCACCGCCTGATAGAACTCACTAAGGTCGTCGTCCAGACGGAACATATGACGCACGTCGCGCGCGATTTTCTGGACGGCCTCCCGCCCAAGTCGGCGCGAAACGGTCACTTTGATCGCGCCATTCCGCGCCGAGATCTTTGCCGTAAGAGGTTTGTCGGAACCGAGCACGCGGAACAGCGTCCAACTCTCTTTGTCGAACTCAAATGGCGGTAGCGCACACCAGCCATGACTCAGCACCGTGCGGCGGAAATTAAAATTGTTGGGTGTTTTGATTGTGATATCCATAGCAATGTAAGAAAAGTTATCCGAAGCGCCTGTACGCATCAAGTGCGGTCAAGATGAAACTTGACCAAGGTCGGGTTCGAGCGGTAAACTTCACGCACTTACCAAGATGAAAAAGGAAGGCTGTACTCGACGGTTCCTAATACTTGGTTCACGGCGAGTGAAGAGTCAACACCGAGACTTTCTACAGCCCAGGTGACTTAAGCACCGTTTCCGAAAAATGCTGCCGGAGCTTTCCGGCGCGCGCTCCGTCGCCCCGTAGGGAAAAGCCCACGGGGCGATGCCGTGTTTGGAATGTCCGATAAACTTCAGTTTGTCGCTTCGTTGAGGTTTCTCGACCCCAATCATGAGCGACAAACTGAAGTTTATCGGACATTCCCTTTTGGCCAGATCAGCGACGCCACCACCGAACTCAGCAATACCGCAGCGACAATTCCGAGCGCAATGCCGATCGGAATGTCTCTAAAGCTCTGAATGCCAGGCACGAACGCATCGTATCCCAACAAATGAAGTCCAGCCGCCAACACCTTCGTTATCAACGGCAAGAGCATCTTGACCCCAATAAAGCCCAGCACGATGCCCAAGCCGAATTTCAGATAATGAAATTTTTCAACCACGCTGGCGAGCATAAAATAGAACGTGCGCAAGCCGAGGATGGCGAAGACGTTTGACGTGTAAACGATGAAACGATCAGTGGTAATCCCAAATATTGCCGGAATTGAATCCACGGCAAAGACCAGGTCGGTGACTTCAACAACTATCAAGACCAGGAGTAACAAAGTGCCGACACGCTTTCCGTCCACCATGGTGAAGAATTTGCGGCGGTCGTACTGTCGAGTGATCGGAACAAAGCGCGTGACGAAGCGCACAATGACATTTTCGTCGGGTTCGATCGACGCCTGTTCTCCTCGAAACATTTGCACCGCCGTGTAAACCAGGAACGCGC
>QHXG01000264.1 GCA_003222845.1 Acidobacteriota bacterium
CTCGAATTTCTGTTCGCCATTTACGTAGACCTTGTTCGCGCTGCGCCTGAGCTCCCCGCCGGCGAGCACACCGTCTACGATCATGAACGCTCCATCGTCGCCCAATTTGATATGCGCGTGATGCCGCGACGCGCGCGGATCATCGAGCACGATCTGGTTGTCGGGCGCACGGCCGATTAGGCAAAGCTGTTGAGGATTCAGTTGATGCTGTGCCTGGCGGCCGCTGGCATCGGTGACTTTCAGTAAAGGCATAAAAGGGTAAGAAAAGCTACTCCAATGGTACGATGAATCTCCGAATGAAGATTCGGAAATTGATTCTACAAGGAAACGTCGTTTGAACCTAGTGGCTCAAGGAAATCCCGGAAACCTGCTGTGCAAACGCCCGCCCTCTCCCTTTGGGAGACGGTTGGGGTGAGGGCCTAGCGAGTCACTTACAACTGTCGCCGCTTCCTCTGGTTTCTACGCTTCGCGCCCTCACCCTTGCCCTCTCCCAAAGAGAGAGGGAACAAACTCGTCTTGCGCTGGTGCAAGGACAGTGCGATTATAGCGCCCACAAAACGGCTGAACCTCGAACCCGAATTAGGAGGCAACCCCATGAACAGCCTGACACGCCTGCTTTGCCGTGTTTCTATTGCGGCCACCGCAATTGTGTTCACATCATTGGCCGCAAATGCCCAGGCGCCAGACGCGAAAACCAAAGCAACCGGATCAATCTCAGGCCGCGTGACCATTGGAGGTAAAGCGGCCGAGGGAATTCCCATGGCCGCTTTCGGCGGAGAAAATTTTGACCGGCGCGTCGCTGCCGCGAAGGCCGTGACTGATGGCGATGGCCGCTACCACCTTTCAGGATTGGCGCCGGGCCAATATCAAATCGCGACGCTTACTCCAAATCTTACCGCCGCACAGCAGGAATCATTTCCTGGCTATGGCTTTCCTTATTTTGGTGCGAGTAAGAACATAGATGGTTGATGACATAGATGTAAAACTGGTGCGCGGTGGCATGATTACCGGACGAGTCACTGACGCCGACAATAAGCCGGTGGTTGAAGTGCGAGTATCTCTTCAACCCATCGCGGATCCGCAGAACCCTGTGAGGCCGCCGGTTCCGTACAACAGCCAGATGTATCAAACCGACGATCGGGGAATATATCGAATCTACGGTTTGCCGGCCGGCCGTTACACAGTCAGCGTAGGATTCTCGGGAACTGAAGGAATCCTAGCTACGGGCAGCCGTCGTTATTACCAGCGCACTTTTCATCCCGACGCCACTGAGCCAGCGAAAGCGACCATTGTCGAATTGGCCGAAGGTGGCGAGGCGATTAACATCGATATCAAAGTTAGCAGCTCCGCGGACACTTACAGCGTTACCGGCCACGTGATCGATTCAGAAACCAGCCTGCCCATCTCAGGAGTACGCATCGGCTTCTTGACGGTGCGACCTAATCAGGACCGCCCTGCCCCTTTCTACAGCGGCCTGACTAGTGACAACCGCGGAGAATTCAAGTTCGATGGATTCGGTCCTGGCCATTACGGCGCTTATGTTTCTTCTGAGAACGAAGGCGGCGAGTTTTACAGCAATCCGACCTATTTTGAGATCGTCGATAAAGACGTCATCGGAGTAGAACTCAAGGCCATTCGCGGATTGAGTCTCAGCGGCGTCGTGACGATCGAAGGCACTAGGACGAAAGATATGTTGGCACAGCTCGCCGGGCTCAGAGTCTCAGCGAATGTAATGCCAACATCGGGCGCGCAAATCAATGGTTCAGCAAGCTCTTCGCTTGCGCCTGACGGCAGCTTTCAAATCAACGGGTTGAGACCTGGCCGTGTATCGATCGGCATTTTCACCTCGGGATCCTCTGTTAAGCGACCCACGATCGCGCGCATCGAGCATGATGGCCTCGGCGTTAGCCAGGGCTTCGAGATTCAGCCAGGTCGATCAATTTCAGGATTGCTCATTGTTGTTAATTACGGGACCGGCACGATTCGCGGCACCGTGAGATTCGAAGGTGGAAGCATGCCCATCGACTCTCGCACTTTTGTCAGTTGCCGACGCGAAGGCGTTCCATACTCGGCCGGCGGTCAAGTCGATTCGCGCGGTCACTTTGTTATCAACAATCTTGCGCCGGGTAGTTACGAAGTAGCACTGCAACTGGTTTTCCCGCGACCACAACGACCAATCCCGCCACAGAAACAAGCAGTTACCGTTACGAACGATTCCGAGTCGGAAGTGACTTTTGTTATCAATCTGGCGCCGAAGGAAGGAGGCCCATGAGGCGACGAAATAATCCGGCGAACCTGTGCTTCGTGGGCGTCGCGCTTTTCCTGTTCTTTGCGTCAGAGTGCTGGGCGCAGCAACCAGTAACCGCCGACACAAAACTTACCGAACGACCTGGCGGCGCGATCACCGGCCGGGTCATCAACTCAGCCGGCGAACCTCTGTTCGGAGCAGTTGCTTACGTCGGTCCATTGGGCTCCGGTACGCGCTCCCAAACCACCGCAGTCGACAACAACGGCGAATTCAAAATCGAGGGATTAGAGGCGGGAGTTTACCGCGTCTCGGCCAGCATGCCGGGCTATATTCCGGCGCCCCAGCCAAGTCCTACTGACTCGCCAAGCTACTATCACGTTGGCGATTCGGTAACGGTTACGATGATAAAGGGAGGAGTGATCACGGGTACGGTCAGCGGTGCAAATGGTCCGGTAATCGCCACGAACGTGCGCGCGATTCGGGTGCGCGATGACGAAGGAAAAGCCTTGCCTTATGCACTTGTGACCCGTGAGCGCCTCACTGACGATCGTGGCGTTTATCGCATCTACGGTTTGCCACCGGGCGCCTATCTGATCGTCGCGGGAGGAGCCCAGCAATTTGGCGGCCCAGCAGCCTACAGCGCATATGGGAACGACTCGCCGATCTATTTTCCATCCTCGGCGCGCGATACCGCGTCAGAAGTCGTTGTACGCAATGGCGAAGAAATAAACGCGGACATCCAGTATCGCAGCGAGCCGGGACATTCGATCAGCGGTACCGTTGCGGGACTTATTCAGTCTCAAACTCAGTCATCATATGGCGCTACCATCGGTCTCATCGATGTACGCGACCGTTCTACGCTAATGAATACGAGCGCGAGTTCTTATAACAATTATGCCTTTGCTTTCTATGGCGTGCCCGACGGCGAATATGAACTGTCGGCGTCGCAGTTTGTGCCGAACAACAGCGATTACCTGAAGTCGACTCCGCGCCGTGTGGTAGTTCGCGGCGCGGATGTGGCGGGAATAAATCTGACTGTTGCGCCGCTCGCATCAATCGCGGGGCGGCTGGTTTTCGAAAGCGATCCGAAAGCGGGCTGCGTCAAGCGACGGGAGACTGCCGCACAAGAGACACTCGTTTTTGCCCGTCGTTACGAGCCGGAAAAGAAAGCTGAGGTTGGCACGAAGCCACCAGTCGCGCCTGAGGTATCGCTCATATCCACGAATCATGTTAGTGACAGCGTCGCTGACGCGAAAGGATCTTTCACACTGAGGAATCTGCCCCCTGGTACTTATCGCATAGATCCGCGCGCGCCGTCATCTGGCTGGTATCTTCGGTCGGTATTGAGCGGCGCAGCGCCAACTGGGGCGGCCAGAAATGGGAGCCCTCTCGTTGCCCGCGATGGCATCACCCTTAAGCCTGGCGAACGAGTGTCGGGTCTGACAGTAACGTTTACGGAAGGCGCAGCCAGTCTCCGCGGTCGCATCTCCGCGCCTGAAGGTCAGAGCCTTCCCCCGCGAATGCGTGTCTATCTGGTTCCCGCGGAACGCGAAGCTTCGGAAAACGTACTACGATTTTTTGAAGCGGCGGCCGATGGTGATGGACGCATCGCCCTTGGGAACATCGCGCCGGGCCGCTACTGGATAATTGCTCGACCTGCCGAAGAAAACGATTCAACCAGAGTGAAACTAATCAGACAGGATTCAGGCTTTCGCGCGCGAGTGCTGCATGAATCTGAAAGTTTGAAGAAAGAGATTTCGTTCAAGCCCTGCGAGCGAACTGCGGATTACGATTTGCCTTACGGACCAGCAGCGACAGCTAAACAATGAAGAGAGTGCTCAAAATCGATTTGGAGTTAATCCCATGAACCATCTGACGCGCTTCCTCGCCCATGTTTCGATCGTGACGGTCACACTTTTGTGCCAGTCATTTGCGAATGCCCAAGTCCCCGACGTAAAGACAAAGGACACTGGTTCGATCTCGGGCCGCGTGACCGTGGGCGGCAAACCTGCACCTGGAATCCTGGTCACAGTCACTACCTCGAATCTGCGAGCTGTTGCGCAAGCGACAACCGACGCCGAAGGGAACTTTCGCGTCAACGGTTTGAGTGCGGGTCAGTTCCAGATAATGCCATTCACGCCAACCTACGTGCTGCCTCCCAATAACCCTATGTTCGGTCCAGGGCAGACAATTAACGTGTCATCGGGCGAAGCGGTCGAGGGAGTTGATTTCAAAATCGCGCGCGGCGGCGTCATTACGGGGCGGGTGACGGACGCTGATCGGCGGCCCGTGATCGAAGAACGCATCACTTTGCTCGCGGTTGACGAGACTGGCGCGCCCGCACGGCAACAAATCTTCGCCAGCCGGAATTATCAGATGTATCAGACCGATGATCGCGGCGTGTACCGCATTTACGGGCTGCCCGCCGGCAAGTACAAGGTAAGCGCCGGGCAAGAGCCTGGCAGAATGGCCATGGTCGGAGCGGTCACCGGCAACTATCCGAGGACTTACTACCCCGACGCTACCGATCCTGCCAAAGCCTCGATTGTCGATCTTAGCGAAGGCGGCGAAGCGAAGAACATCGATATTAACTTGGGCCGTCGCGGAACAACCTACACCGTCAAAGGCAAAATCGTCGATGCCGATACTGGACAACCTTTGCCCGGCGTCATGTATGGATACGGTGTCCTCCAAACCAGGAGGACGCCGCAGAATCAAGAGCAGAGTTACGTCGCCGGAATGGCATCGCCTGCGATACCGACAAACGCACAAGGGGAATTTCGATTGGACGGAATCGAACCTGGGCGCTACGCAGTCTTTGTTTGGTCCTCGATGGCCCCAGCTAATCTACGCACTGGACCCGATGTCTATAGCGATCCAGTTCCGTTTGAAGTCGTTGATAGCGACGTCACTAACGTGGAAATCAAAGCGCGGCGAGGCCTGAGACTTTCAGGCGTTGTCGTTCTGGAAGGGGTAACAGACAAGGATGTGCTGGCAAGGTTCTCAAAGCTAAGAGTCACCGTCAACGTATTCTCCGGAGCTGGCAGTGCCATTCAGATGATGGGTGCAGGAGGAGCATCCGCGATCAACTCAGACGGGTCATTTCAAATTGGGGGCTTGAGGCCGGGACGGGCACAAATCAATATTGGAGCATTCAGCCCCGACTCAGCGGGATTCATAATTTCGCGCATTGAACATCAGGGTGTGGGGTTGAATCGTGAGATTGAGATCCAGCCCGGCCAGGATGTTTCAGGTGTCCGAGTTTTTGTAACGTATGGTACTGGCGTTGTTCGCGGTCAAATAAAAATTGAGGGAGGAACGCTGCCCAGTGACATCATGCTTAGAGTGGCGCTGACGCGCGAAGGCGTGACAAGTGGCGCCGGACAAGTTGACTCGCGCGGGCGATTCGTCATCCAGCACGTCGTCGCCGGCAACTATGAGGCGGTCTTGCAGATTATTTCGTTAGGATCCCAGACGGCTCTACCACGTGGACTTCCTCGAATGCAACGACAACCGGTAATCGTCGCTGACAATACCGAGACTGAGGTTACGTTCACCGTCGACTTGACTCCCAAGGAGGGACCTTGATGTTACATCGAAACTCTCATACCCGCGGTGCATCGTTGCTCGCTCACTCGCTGGTGTTTCTCTCGGTCGCAACCGTTAGCGCCCAACAAGCAACTGACACCTCGCAGTCGAAACCGCCGGCATCGAGCGCAATCACCGGTCGAGTGGTCAATGAATCGGGTCAACCTCTTCCAGGCGTGGCCGTGTCCGTTGGCTCGTGGGGCGCGTCAGACGCGCGGCGTACCGCAACGGACAACGAAGGCTACTTCAAAGCTGAGGGTTTGGACGCGGGCGTTTACCGTATCTTCGCTAGCTGGCCGTCATACATTTCGGAAGCCCCAGGGTCATTTGATTCGAGTGAACGACAGCCTCTTTACCGGCCCGGCGATTCCGTCACAATCAAACTAACCAAGGGCGGAGTAATCGCGGGCACGGTGACCAATGCCACCAGCGACGCGATTGTGAATGTCACTGTGCGCGCATATCGCGTTCGCGATGCTGAAGGGAAGCCGCTGCCGACAGCGACCTCATCGCGAGAGAGATTGACCGACGATCGTGGCTACTACCGAATCTACGGACTGCAGCCGGGCAGTTACGTAGTCTCTGCCGGCGGTCAGGGACAGTATGTTTCCGGCTACGCCGCTAATCCTTATGGAAACGACGTGCCGACTTATGCGCCTGCTTCGACCAGAGACGCGGCGGTTGAATTCGTGGTTCGTTCAGGCGACGAGGCGACTGCCGACATCCGTTATCGTGGCGAGCCTGGACACTCGATTAGCGGTCGCGTTGCTGGAGTTCAACCCAACCCTACTTATATTCCCGGCGTCTTGATTGTTGACAGCACGAGTCACGCTTTGATCGCTACCGCCAACGCGATGGACGAGAATCGCGGTTTCCAGGTTAACGGTGTTCCGGACGGCGATTATGAAATCGCTGCTCGCGCCGGCGGCGGACCGAATGGCGACGCATCAGCCTCCGCAACGAAGCGAATATCCGTGAGAGGCGCGGATGTAACTGGACTAGAACTCGCCCTGGCGCCGCTGGCATCGATCAGCGGACGGGTCCATCTCGAACTGGATTCCAAATCAAGCTGCGGAAGGCATCGCGAAACCGCGCTGCGCGAGACGCTGATCATCGCGCGTCGCGATTTAGTTGAGGAAAAGGCTGAAACAAAGAACGCAAAGGACAAATCGGCCCCAGCAACCGAAGCTTTGCCTTTTGGCCCTGCCTTTGCCGAAGCTGTCGCCAATGATAAGAACGAAGTTAGCTTGCGGAATCTGTCTCCGGGAACATATCGCCTTGAAACACGTCTGCCCGGCTCAGGCTGGTATGTCAGCGCAATAAGCCTCGTCAATCCGGACCAAAAACCGCCCGTCAGGAAAGCTACCGAAGCTAACATCGCCCGAGATGGACTTGCCCTGAAATCTGGTGACAAAGTATCGGGCCTGACAGTCACGATTACTGAAGGTGCGGCCAGCATTCGGGGAAGCGTCTCAGTCGCCGATGGTCAACGATTGCCACAGAATATTCGCGTCTATCTGGTTCCCGCGGAGCGCGAAGCTTCGGAAAACGTGCTGCGATTTTTTGAAGTGGGCCTGGAAAGCGACCGGACATTTACCGTTGCGAATATCGCTCCCGGCCGCTACTGGGTCATTGCTCGACCTGCCGAAGAGAACGATTCAACCAGAGTGAAACTGATCAGACAGAATTCAGACTTTCGCGCGAGAGTACTGCGCGAAGCCGAAAGTTTGAAGAAAGAGGTTTCGTTCAAGCCGTGCGAGCGAACTGTGGATTACGACCTTCAGTTCTAGCGATCCCAGCAAACCCTTAGTACCGGCAAATAGAGATAGAACCTATTAGGGAAGTACCCATCATTAGTTATTCAAAAAAGACGCAAATGAATCAGCGATTCAATTCATTCAAAAACTTCTGGCCCTATTATCTCGGCGAGCACAGTAAGCCAGCGACGCGCCTGCTGCATTGCGTCGGCACGCTCAGCGCTGTCGGCTTTGCCATGCTGTTGATTGCGCTCGGCAAATGGTGGTTGTTTCCACTCGCATTGATTCCGGGTTACGCTTTCGCGTGGGTTGGGCATTTTTTCATTGAGAGGAACCGGCCGGCAACTTTCACACATCCGCTCTGGTCCTTCATGGGCGATTGGAAAATGCTCGCGCTGATGTTGACGGGAAGGTTGAGGCAGTAAAGAGTTGAGTCAAAACTGAAGTCTACGCTTCCTCATGGCTTTGGATATTCTGTTACCGCGTAGCGGTCTGATGAATTTAGCCCGGTCTTTCAAGGCCGGGTAAACGCGAGCGTGAAAACATCGGCGTCGCGTCAGCGACGATTGAAGGGACGAAGGAAACGATATTTCCGGATGGATTCAGTCGTCGCTGACGCGACGGATACAATCGCTCGCCGACTTGTCCCCGGCCTTGAAAGACCGGGCTAAATTCATCAGACCGCTACGCGGCAGGAGAATGCGCCAACCCGAATAACAAACGAATGAGAGAAACCAAATCCCAACTCAAAGAACGCACTGAGAAGATTATCAAGCTGCTCAAGCGTGCGCACCCCGACGCGAAATGCGCGCTCAATCACTCGAACGCTTTTGAACTCTTAATCGCCACGATTCTGTCGGCGCAGTGCACGGACGAGCGGGTCAACAAAGTCACCGCGGATTTGTTTCGCAAATACCGCAAGCCGGAAGCCTATCTGAAGGTTCCCGCCACTGAATTGCAGGAGGACATTCGCACCACCGGTTTCTTTCGCAACAAGACAAAATCGATCCAGGGCGCCTGCAAGATGCTGGTTGAGGAATTCGACGGCGAAGTGCCGCAATCAATGGCAGAGCTGCTGAAGCTTCCCGGAGTCGCGCGCAAGACGGCGAATGTGGTGCTCGGCGTCGCGTACGGCAAGTCTGAAGGCGTGGTCGTAGACACGCACGTCAGTCGCTTATCTCATCGACTTAAACTCACCAGGCACAGAGACGCCGGTAAGATCGAAAAAGATCTGATGGAGATTGTGCCGCGCAGGAACTGGATCGAATTTGCGCACCTGCTGATCTTTCACGGTCGGCGCATCTGCAAAGCACGCCGGCCTTTGTGCGAAGAGTGTGTGGTCGAAGAACTCTGCCCGTCATCGATTTTGAAGACCGGGAAAGTTCCGCGGAGTTAGCGATGGATAAGTCTAAGTTGAGTCGGAGTAATGATACCTGCACGCCAGAATTCTGATGATGCTCGCGAGTTTCTGGTTTCATGCCGGGCACTGATTGACTCTCAACTCGATCTGCTTATTCCCAAAGAATCCGACGAACCCCAGCGCGTCCACGCCGCAATTCGCTGGAGCGTTTTCGCCGGCGGCAAGCGATTTCGCCCGGCGCTCTTGCTGGCCACCGGTCAGACTTTAGGAGCCAGTACGGATGATCTTCTGCGCACGGCTTGTGCCCTGGAGATGATTCACACGTATTCGCTCATTCACGATGATCTGCCGTCGATGGATAATGATGACCTGCGACGCGGCCGGCCGACTTGTCACATCAAGTTCGGTGAAGCCACTGCAATTCTGGCAGGCGACGCGTTGCAGGCCCTCGCGTTTCAAACCCTCGCGGAGGATGAAAGACTGGCGCCCGCGGTTCGCGTTCGATTGATCGCCGAAGTCGCGCGCGCCGCCGGAACACCTCAGGGCATGGTCGCCGGACAGGCGCTCGACCTCGACGCCGAATCACGAGACGTTACGAAGGTGGAGTTGGACCGCATCCATCTCCGAAAAACCGCCGCCTTAATTCGTGCCGCTGCGC
>QHXG01000788.1 GCA_003222845.1 Acidobacteriota bacterium
CTGGCTGAACCAGAACCGTATTCGAATCGAGAGATGCGACGGGTGAGCCGTAACATAGACTTCAGTCTGTGAACGCGCGAAATCACAGACTGAAGTCTATGCTACTACCGCCTGAAAGTATCTGATGAACCAGCAGCAATCCTGGCAGCGAGTGATGGAGTTATTCGAGATCCGCGAATGGTTTTTCTGAAAGTCGAACCGAAGTGGAATAATTTGCGCGCCGACCCGGGCTTCCAGGATGTAGTCCGGCGCGTCGGCCTGCCTGAATGATTTGATTGGAAGAGAAACTGTTGACTACTACCGCAGGCACAAAACTCGGACGCTATGAAATCCGCTCAAAGATCGGCGAGGGCGGCATGGGTGAAGTCTATCGCGCGCGTGACGAGAAGTTGAATCGCGATGTCGCGATCAAAATATTGCCGGCGGCTTTTTCGGAGCACCCCGATCGCTTGCGGCGGTTTGAACAGGAGGCGCAAGCCGCCGGCGCGCTGAATCATCCTAACATCCTTGCGGTTTACGACGTGGGCACCCATGAGGGCGCTCCCTACGTCGTCTCCGAACTGCTCGAGGGCGAGACGCTGCGCGAGCGTCTGGGAGCGCAGGCTTTCAGCTTGCCTCTACCGCAGCGCAAAGCCATCGACTACGCGTTGCAGATCACGCGTGGACTCGCAGCGGCTCACGAAAAAGGAATCGTTCATCGCGACTTGAAGCCTGAGAACGTGTTCATTACAAACGACGGTCGCTTAAAGATTCTGGACTTCGGCCTGGCGAAACTGGTTCGCCCGCAGTTCGCCAGCGAGGTAGATACAAACGCCGCGACGATGCGGGCCCACACCGATCCTGGCATTGTTATGGGTACGGTCGGCTACATGTCGCCGGAGCAGGTGCGTGCCCAACGTGTGGATCATCGCTCAGACATCTTTTCTTTTGGGGCAGTCCTATATGAGATGTTCTCCGGCCAACGTGCGTTTCAAGGCAACTCCGCTGTTGAGACGATGAATGCGATTTTGAAAGAAGACCCGCCAGAGATATCGGCAACGAACCCTAATGTATTGCCCGCCATTCAGCGCATCATTCAACACTGTCTGGAAAAAAGCGTTGAGGAGCGATTCCAATCGGCGCGCGATATTGGTTTTGCCCTCGAAGCCTTATCAGGCCCATCAGGCACAACGGCCGCAGCTCAAGGCGTCACTCCAGCCCAGTCGAGAAGACGATGGGCGCGCCTCCTGATTCCGGTGACGCTCGCTGCCCTGCTAACGGCCGGGATTTTCATAGGCAGGCCGCTTTAGAAGAACTCGCCTCCGGCATTTCAGCGGCTCACCTTTCGTCGCGGCACTATCGCATCGGCGAGGTTCGCCCCCGATGGCCAAACGATCATTTACAGCGCAGCTTGGCAGGGAAAGCCAATCCAGATTTTCTCGACCCGTCCCGAAAGTCCAGAGTCGCGTCCACTAGGATTGCCTGAAGGTGATATCCTGGCAATTTCTTCCGCCGGCGAGTTGGCTATCCAACTTACTAACGGAACGCTTGCTCGGATGCCGCTCGCCGGCGGCGCGCCGCGCGAAATCCTGGAGCGAGTCGTCTTTGCTGACTGGTCGCCGGATGGATCGAATCTCGCTGTGGTGCGCCGAGTTCAAGGGCGCTTACGGCTCGAATACCCGATTGGCAACAAGCTTTATGAAGCGAAATTTTCCATAATGTTTCCACGCGTGTCGCCCAAGGAAGACATGGTTGGCGTTCCTCGAAGTGCCCGCACAGCATCTGCGAAATCTATCGCTAGTGATTGTTGACCGCGCCGGAAATAAGCAAGTGCTCGCGAGCGACGCATCCTTTGGCGGCCTTGCCTGGTCCGCTGATGGCGATGAAGTGTGGTTTACGCGCAGCGAGGTCAAAGGCGCCACAACTCTCTACGCGGCCACACCTGCTGGGCGGCAGCGCCTTATAGCGCGCCTGCCGGGGAACTTTGTCCTTCAGGATATTTCTCGACAAGGGCATCTGCTCCTGTTGCATAACAATCCGCGCACAGAGATCATCGGCCTGGCCCCGGGCAACACCAAAGAAAGTGACTGGTCGTGGCTTGACGCCTCGAACGTCAGCGATATCAGCAATGATGGAAAGATGCTGCTCATCACTGAAGATGGCGAAGGCGGCGGAGCTAACCGCTCCATTTATTGGCGCAAGACCGATGGCTCGCCGGCGGTGCTGCTTGGTCACGGTGGCGCTTTCGGGCTCTCGCCCGATGAAAGGTTTGCCATTCAATTCTTAGATACTTCATCTCAGCAACTATTTCTGTTGCCGGTCGGGGCGGGAGAACCAAGGCTCCTGAATACTGAACCGATCATCACTTATACTATGGCGCAAATATTTCCCGACGGGAAACGTATCCTCATAGCGGGCTCTGAGCCGGGCAAAGGCGTTCGCTGCTACGTTCAAGATCTCGCGGGCGGTAGTCCGCGCCCAATTACGCCTGAGGGAATAAGGGTTAAAGTTTGTGGCAAGCTGATCTCACCGGACGGCAAGCTTGTAGTCGCCTTCGCCCCTGACGGAATAGTTACACTCTATCCGGTTGAGGGCGGCGAGCCGCGCCCCCTGCCTGGGATCACACCTGGCGAGATTCCGATTCGATGGAACGGCGATGGGCGCTCGCTTTTCATCTTCCGAGGGCAAGAGATGCCAGCGAAGCTGTATCGGTTTGATGTCTCGACTCAGCAGAGAGAACCTTGGAAAGAGCTAATGCCCTCTGATCCCGCGGGCGTCTCGATGACGAACTTTGTGGCGCTGACGCCCGATGGGAAGTCGTATGCCTTCACATATGAGCGGACGCTATCAGACCTTTACTTGGTCGAAGGATTGAAGTAAGTATGTCACCGCTTTGGCGTTCAGCAGTTTGAACCAGGGCTCGATGTTATGATGTGATAAAGAAATTTCGGCTGATCCCATTTTTCTGTCTGAGTCTCGCGACCGCTGTGGTCTACGCCCAGGATATTCAGACAAAAGGCGCTCTCAGAGGGACAATCGCAGATGTCAATGGAGCGGTCATCTCGAACGCAAAGGTCACCGTCACGGGCCAGCAGAGCGTGGACCGGGTAGTGGCCACCAATGACCAAGGCGTGTTTGAACTTGATAATCTGACCCCCGGCGTTTACAAAGTCAAAGCTGAACAGAGAGACTTTAAGACCGCTTCAGTCTCTGGCGTGGAAGTCTTTGTCGGCAAAGCGACAGCTATTAAGTTGATGCTGGAGGTCGGCAGCATCACCGAGGTGGTTGATGTTTCCATCGCCGCCGCGGCGGCAGTGGATCAATCAAGCACGGCGGTCGGTGCAAACTTAAACGATCAACTCTTCAAAAACCTGCCGGTGCAGCGGGGTGTCACGGGCCTCTTCTATCTCGCGCCCGGCGTCACCGATAGTCTCAGAGGAGGCCTCGACAACCCGTCCATCTCCGGCGGCTCACCGCTCGACAACCTCTACATCGCCGACGGAGTCAACATCACCGACCCGGCCTTCGGTGGGCTGGGCATCTACTCGCGCGCGTACGGCACGCTCGGCACAGGCATCAACACCGCGTTCGTGAAAGAAGTGCAGGTCAAGACGGGCGGCTTTGAGCCGCAGTATGGCCAGGCGCAAGGCGGCATCATTAACATCATCACGCAGTCGGGCGGCAACGAGTATCATGGCGCGCTCTACGGCTTCGCTCGGCCCAAGGCGTTCGAGGCCACGCGCCTCCAGCCCGATGACACGAGGATCAACAAACTGGGCAAGGTTTTGCACGATGAGAATTACGATGTCGGAGTGAATGTCGGCGGCTACATTCCCGGTCTGCGAGACAACCTCTTCTTCTTCGGCTCATTCAACCCCAGCATCCGGCGGAGCATAGTGCGGGCGGCGGCGCGCAACGCGGCTGACATTGCCGCCGGAAGGGGCAGCGATTCTGGACTATTCAAGCTGCTGGGTGACACGGTCGAGCGCTTTCGGACGCTGAACTATGCGCTCAAGTTGAGCTACAACTTCAACGCCAGGCACCAGATTAATTTTTCAATTTTCGGGGATCCGACGCGGACAAACCTTGCGCCGTTCAGAACCCAGAACGTTGACCGCCGATAATACGACGGCCCTTAGCCGGCTCGATCTGGGCACACGCAATACCGCCCTCTACTACAACGGCACACTAAGTCCGACCTGGACCGTGAGCGTCTCATTCAGTCAGGGCCGCAACCACTACGCCGAGTCAGGTTTCGCCAACTTCAGCGCTATCACTGATCGCACCCAGCCAGCGCGCGGCAATTTCAGGGCAATTGGGCTTGGCAGCTTTGAGCCGACTGACGGGAAGACTTATCGCCTGGCCATAGACACCTCGAAGCAGGTCTCGCTCTTTGGCACGCATACCTTAGGCATGGGTTATCAGTATCAGCGAGTTCTTTATTCAGGCAGACTTGATACGAGTGGCCCCCAGTACACCATTCCCGCGAGTAATGCCACAGGCGTACCGCTCGCCGACATTGCCGGCCCCGGCATTGCGAGCGTCGTGGGGCAGAAGCTTAGAGCCAGCTTCAATTTAATCACGGCAGCCTCGTCCTGCACCCTTTGTCCATTCTTGAATATTCCCGGCGTGGGCGATCGTAGAGTTTTCCTTCAAGGCGGGGGCACGGTGTATGACCCCGTCTTCGACACGAGGTCAAACTACCACGCCGGTTACGTGCAGGACACCTGGCGCTTCAACCGTCACGTCACCGCTATGCTTGGTCTGCGGGCGGAGCAGGAACGCCTCATCGGCAGCCCCGGCGCGGCAACGGGCAAACGTCTCGCCTATAGCTTCACGGGCCAGTGGGCGCCACGCCTCGGCGTCACGGTTGATCCCGTAGGCCGGGGGAAGACCAAGGCCTTCTACAATTTTGGTCGCTTCTTCGAATACATCCCGCTCGACCTTCCCGAACGCGGATTCTCAAATCAGGTCGGCTTTGGCCCTGGTAGCTATGCGCCGGATTTCTTCATTGACGCGACCGGCAACCCTCGCGCCAGGCTCAACGAGTTCGGCACCGTGATTCCGGTGATTGACGCGGCGCACTTACTGAACCGGGCGACGGGCGGGACCGGCAGTAATATCTTGTTCTCGATAGCAGACCCCAACAACTATATCTTGCCGGGCACCAAACTCGGCTTCGCGCAGGAACACGCCGTCGGCTTCGAACAGCAACTGCCCCACAATTTTGTGCTTTCGGCGCGCTACCTCGATCGTCGCCTAAAGCGGATCGTTGAGGATGGCGCAATAGTGTCGCCCGAAGCGGCTCCTTTCTTAAGTCAGATTTACATTATCGGCAACATCAATTCGCACTTGGATGCCGCAGTCAACCCGATCTCATTCAAGTTCACGCCCGGCGGGACCGTCCCGGCTCAATGTGATTCGCGTTTCGTGAACACGACGTTAGGCGTCTGCTATTCCGCGCTCGGTCGGAACGGGCAGCCGGCTGGAAGCTCCGGCGCAGACGGCATCCCCGACGGCTTTCCCGATCCGGTGCATATCTACCGGGCCGTGGAGATCGAATTGAATAAGCGTTTTTCCAACAACTGGCAGCTTCTCTCCAACTGGCGCATTGCCTCTTTGCGTGGCAACTTTGAAGGCCACTTCCGCAACGATAACGGGCAGCAAGACCCGGCAGCCAGTTCATTGTTTGACTTCACCGAAGGGGAGTTCGGACTGCTCGGCGATCAGAACGCCGTCGGGCCGCTCAATACGGACCGGCGACATGTAGTGAATATCTATGGCAGCTATGCATTCAACGAAAAAGGCTTCAAAGGATTCGGTGGCAGCCTTCAGGGACTCAACCTTGGTGCTGGTCTTCATCTGGAATCGGGCGTGCCCATCAGCGAATTCCTTGCGCACCCAATCTATCGGAATGCTGGCGAGATTCCGGTCGGGGGACGCGGCAAGTTGGGGCGCACGCCTTTCTTTGCGCAATTGGATCTCCACCTGAATTATCCGTGGCGAGTTAGCGATCGGATGAAACTTAACTTTATCGCCAACTTCTTTAATGTGGCGAATAGTCAAAAGCTCCGTTTGCCGGACCAATTCCGGGAGAACTTTAACCCCACGGGTGTTCTTGGCATGGGGCAGTTAAATCCTGATTTCTTACAGCCTCGCTTGTTCCACCTGCCCTTTAATATGCGACTCGGGGTCAATCTCGTATGGTAATCTGAGCAGGAA
>QHXG01000265.1 GCA_003222845.1 Acidobacteriota bacterium
CGGGTAGCGCGTCCATAGAAACCGCGCTGGGCCAAGTTTGTACAGCTTAGTAGGGCCGATTTGAGCGACCGGCGCCGCGGGACTTGACGCTTCATTGCTGACAACGATTCGCGCTGGTTCGTCACGGCTCGCTACAAACGGAAGTTGGACTACATTCGTTGGTTGTTGCTCCGGTGTCTTGCCTTCGACGGTTTCTACGATTGCAGAGTTATAGACTTTCTCGCCTGCTCCCATCACCGAGATTCGCATTCGGCCTGCGATTCTGATCGGCACAGCGAAAACGTAGTCCGTGTCCTTCTTGATATCGACCGCGGGCGAAACGAACTGTCTGCCGTATTTCGAATCGTCGCCGGTCACGGTCAGCGTCTGTCCCTCGAGGGCGAGAGAAGACTTAGCCTGCGGAGACATAAGAGTACGGTGTGCGAGTAACTCAGCCGCCGTGTTCATCCAGATCGGTTGCCGATTGTCCAGTGCCTCCAGCGAATGCGTAACTGGCACTTCGTCCGAAATTAGGCGCGATCTTTCCAGCCTCAGCATGGTCGACGCGCGCTGCGCCATGACTCCCGCAAACCAGAACGGATGCGAGCGAATCACCGCGAAGCCCCGTGCCAGACGCCAACGCTCGCGCTCGACGCCGTCGGGATTGAACAGCGTGCCGTAATAATCGGGCCGCTGAAATGCTTCGGCCTCCTGTTTCATGATGCCAACGTCTGTGTTCGGAATATCGAATCTGTGCTGAGTATCGTAATCCGCGATCCCTTCCAATAGAGTTTGTCCGGCGCCGAGCGAAACGGGAATGAACCGATGAAAGACAATTGCGTTTCTGATCGTCAGCGGCAGAACAATCAGGAACGTGCCGCAAACAACTGCGAGCATGTGGCGCCATCGTCTTTCGCCCTTAGTCAAAAGCGGGACAGCGGCGAGAAAAAATGTCAGGAGTATCGCGTTTGCTCTGAGCCAGCATGAGACTCCGATCAGCGCTCCGGCGATGACGAAGTTACCGAGACGAGGATTCTTGATTGCGCGGGCGAGAAAATAGAGTGCGAGCAGAATTGGCAGCACGGACAGAGAATCGGGCAGGACCAGCACTGAGTTCCACGCAAACTGTGGGGAAAGTGCCGAAAGTGTTCCGGCGAGAGCCGCGACGCTAAGCGGCAGTAATTCGGCGACTATCAAAAGGATTACGACCGCAGCCAATGCATCACAGATCATCTGCACGAATTGAATGGGGGTGTCCGATTCTCCGAACAGTGAATGGATTAGCGCCAGAAGGATCGAGTAACCCGGCGGATGACCGAGAGTATTAAGATCGCTCAAAGGGGAAGAGGAACTCAGAAATGAAGCGACGCCTCCCTCTCGTAAGAGTTCAGCCACTCGCTTATAGTCGGCAGTTACGCCAGTCTGTACTTTTCCGACTTCAAAACGTGTATCATGCCAAGACAGCAGGCGAACGCCCAACGCGAGGAGAAAAATCAAAAAGAAGATCGACAAGCGAGCGGAGCGCCATCGCGACTCGTAAATGACCGACCCTTGTTTAGCTACTTCTTCGACTCTCATCCCTGAATGTCTCGGATTCACACTTTCTGGAAAGCTGCCAGAATATTGGAAGGCCGATTGCGTTGGCGGATCGCGTCCTCTCATTCTCGCCGGTGCTTCAGCCAGGCGGACGTGTTCGTTCTCTCGAAAAAGGAAACCGTTTTAAACGGTCTCCCCTTTTCATGGAAATCAAGCTTGTCACCCGGCTGAAGCGCGGGTCAGACTGAGAAGTGGTTAGATGATCGCTCCATCAACCTCGCTTATCAGCGGAATCCCAAATCAAGATGCTAATATTACATTCAAATGTGCGGAATCGCCGGACTAATTAGCTACAATCCTCAAGCGTTCATCAATTCGATGCTGCGAAGCATTGAACATCGCGGCCGCGACGATGAAGGTATCTGGACATCGCCGCCAATCGATGCCGAAGAGCGACGGGTGTGTTTTGGCCACCGGCGACTATCCATAATCGATACCAGCAGCGCTGGACACCAGCCGATGATTACCGCCGATGGACGCTTTGTCGTGATTCTGAACGGCGAGATTTACAACTATCGCGAGCTGCGCGACCAACTCGCCACGAAGGGTCATCGATTTCGCACCCAAACAGATACAGAGGTCTTATTGGCAGGCTGGGCCGAATGGGGCGAAGAGTGTCTGTCACGCCTGAATGGAATGTTCGCGTTTGCGATCTGGGATGACAAAGAACGTGCGCTTTACCTCGTACGCGATCGCGTGGGCATTAAGCCGCTCTATTACGCTGACATGTCTGACAAACTTCAGTTTGTCGAGCACAGCGGGCGAGACGCCCGCGCTCCCAGTGCGATCGTCTTTGCTTCTGAGATCAAATCAATCCTGGCGAGCGGATTGATCAGACCGGAACTCGATTACGAAGCGCTCCATCAGTTCCTGACCTTTCTGTGGGCGCCCGATCCAAACACCTTGTTTCGCGGAATTAAAACTGTGCCGCCCGGCCACTTCGTAAAAATTCGGGATGGGCAATTAAGCCTCCGACAATGGTGGGATATTTCTTTCGATCAGATCGATGAAGAACGCAGCGAGGCGTGGTGGCAAGAACGGGTGCTGGAAACGCTTGATCGAGTTGTGAAGTTAGAGATGGTCGCCGACGTGCCGCTGGGATCATTTCTTTCCGGCGGTGTCGATTCGTCGTCCATCGTGGCGATGATGAAGCGGCACAGTGATGGGCGTCGCGTTGGCACCTTCACGATTGGAATTGACGCGGAAGATTTACGCTATGACATCATTCCCGACGATGTCGAATGGGCGCGTAGAGTTAATCAACAACTGGATACTGACTATCACGAGATCATGCTCAAGCCCGATGTGACTGAGTTGTTGCCGAAGCTCGTCTATCACATGGACGAGCCGGTGATCGACATGGCCATTCCGAGCTATCTCGTTTCGCGCGCGGCGCGCGAGAATTTGCGCGTAATGCTTTCAGGGATGGGCGGCGATGAAGTATTTGCCGGTTATCCGCGGCAACTCGCGATGAAAATCGCGGGCGCGTTCGATCCCGTGCCACAACTTCTGCGTCGGCCAGTGATGAAAGCGCTTGCATACGCTCTGCCGGGAGGCTTGCCGGGAAAACTGACGGCGACGTTGCGCAACGCAAAGAAGTTCGCACGCAGTGCGGCGCTGGATTTCGAGAATCGCTACTTGGGTTACGAAACTTATTTTACCGATGAAGCGAAGACGGGGCTTTACACCGACGAGTTGAGGGAAGCAACGTGCGGCATGGATGCGTATTGCGCGCATCGTGATTATTTCGCGCGCGTGAAAAATGCCTCGCCGCTGAATCAACTTCTGTACGTCGATCTGAAAACGTTTCTTCCTTGCCTGAATCTAATGACAACGGACAAGACTTCGATGGCTGCGAACCTCGAAGTGCGCGTACCGTTCCTGAATCAGGAAATGCTTGAGCTGGCGGCGCGGATGCCGACCCATTTGAAGCTGCGCGGGTTGAAACGAAAGTACATCCTGAAGCGCGCGGCCGAGAAACTTTTGCCCCGCGAAGTCGTCTGGCGCAAGAAGGCGGGCTTTGGCGCGCCGATCCGTTCCTGGCTGCGCGGACCGCTGCGCCCGATGGTGGATGATTTGTTGTCGGCAGAGACAGTAACGAGGCGAGGTCTTTTCCGGCCGGCGGAAGTGAAGCGAATCATCGAGGCGAACCTTTCGGGAAGAGAGGATTACAACTTGCAGGTGTTTCAGTTGTTGACGTTCGAACTTTGGCAGCGCGAGTTTATCGATTCTTAAACCGCAAAGCGGTTCTGTCCTCCAGCCCAGGGTTGCCGTTTCGGCTACCCTGGGAATTAGGGGCGAAAAGTCATTCAACCGCAAAGCGGTTGTGTCGTCGCCTCGAGGAATCAAAAGACAGGCGCAACCGCTTTGCGGTTGAGAATCAACGGCTCGCCTCCCCAGGGTAGCCGAAACGGCAACCCTGGGCTGGAGGACGCAACCGCCTTGCGGTTTGCCTGGCAATCGCTACATCAAACTTCAATCGGCAAAGCCGTCCGCAGAGATTCCTTGATCCGGAATGTGGCGCGCGTCGTGGTTGCGAGATCTTCCAGCGTAATTGGCGCCGGTTTTCCTTGCATTACCACCGCACAAACGGCGCGCACTTCATTCTTTTGTCCTTTGTCTTGCTCGCGCAGCTTTGTGGTTTTCGCGCGGCCGTTGTGATAGGCAGTGGCGCCGCGAAAATCGTCGATCACGAACGACCTGCCGCCGCCGAAAATCTCTATGCGCTCTTTCGGCATCGCCTTGTCACCTTCGGCAAGGTACGCGATTGAGCCGTTCGAGCCATCGGCTAAGCGCAAAGTGATAAAGACCGAGTCGTCATCAACGATCTCTTGATTGTTGCTGGAGATCGATTCGGCGTAAACGCGCGTGACCAGCGAGTCGGTGATGAAGTGCATGAAATCGACGAAGTGACAGACCTCGCCCACTATTCGCCCGCCGCCTTCCTTTGGATCGTGGGCCCAGTGACCGCGCGGAACTCGTCCGGCATTAACGCGATAGCTGATTGACACAGGAGTGGAGCGCTCGTGGAAGAATTCTTTGGCGGCGCACGCCAACGGCGAGAAACGGCGATTGAAGCCGACTAACAGATGGCCGTCGGATTGTTGGGCAGCGGCGATTACCGCCTCTAGTTCTTCATCGTTCAAAGCCAGAGGCTTCTCGACAAAAACGTGTCGCCCTGTTTCCAGTGCGCGACGCGCCAACTGTGCGTGTGAATCGTGTCGCGTGGCGATGACAATGAGGTTTGCTTCTTCATCTTGGATCACTTCATCAGCGCCCGATGCGCAAAAGCGAAAGCCAAACTGTTCTCCGACAGACCGCGCCGTGACGCCTGAAGCGGTGGCGATCGATTGAAATTCGGCGCCCGCCGACTTGAATTGCGGCAAGAGCATGCCCTTGGCATACCCACCGGCGCCAATCAAACCGATACGAACGCTCGGTGCGGGAGGTGATGATTTCGTCGTAATCGGAATGCGACGTTCAAGCTCGCGCTCGGTGTCGTATTGCAAGAGGACACCGAGATACGGTTCATTTTCACTGGTAATCAATTGATAAGCCTGTTCGGCTTGATCGATATTGAAGCGATGCGTAATCAACGGCTCGACACTCACGCGACCCTCGGTCACTAGATCGAGAAACGCTTCGAGGTTGCGTTTCTCGGTCCATCGCACATAACCGAAGGGATAATCGTGGCCGCGCTCTTCGTATTCCGGATCGTAGCGACCCGGACCGTAGGACATCGAAATCCTGAACGTAAGTTCGCGATCGAAGTAAGGCTGGCGCGGAATGTTCAGTCCCACGGCGCCAACCACGACGACGCGGCCTTTTTGTCGAGAGATTTCACCGGCGAGTTCTATCGGCTGATTGGATTTCGTAGCTGCGGTAATCAACACCGCATCCGCTCCACGTCCGCGCGACCATTCAATCACGCGCGACTTGGCATCGCCATCGGGCGCGCAACCGTTGTCGGCGCCGAACTGTCGCGCCAATTCAATCCGGTTCGAATCGAGATCGATTCCGAAAACTCGACAACCGTTCGCTTTCAGAAGCTGAACGGTTACTTGTCCAATCAGGCCAAGACCGATTACGACAATCGATTCACCCAGAGTCGGTTCTGAGAGCCGCACGCCCTGCAAGGCGATCGCGCCGATTGTGCCGAACGCCGCCGAATCAAAACTCACTTTGTCAGGCAGCCTCGCGCAGAGATTCTTCGGGACTGAGAGAACTTCCGCGTGCGATGCATACCCGACGCCGGCGCACGCCACGCGATCTCCTTCGCGAAATTCGCTAACGCCTTCTCCGGCCTCGATCACTTTGCCGGCGGCGCTGTAACCAAGTGCGTTGAGCGAGCCCAACTTCGATCGCACCGCATCGATTGTATTCAGGACGCCTTCCGTTCTCGCTCTGTTGATGACCTGCTTGACGAGGGAGGGCTGATCAACCGCTCTGCCAACCAGACCTTTTTGGCCGGCTTCGACACTCAGACGCTCGGTGCCGGCGCTGATTAAGGAAGCGCCGGCGCGCACGAGCACGCATCCGGAGCGTAATACGGGCGCGGGTACTTCGGTGACGGTTACCTCGCCAGTTTTCATTTTCTGAAGGATCTGTTTCATCTCGGCTGCGCCGTTTCGATGCGCGGCAAGTCTCTGACTTGCCGGCAACTGAACTACGAAGAAGCTCAGGTCTTTGAACCTGAGCATTGACAAGATCGAGGTCAAAGACCCTGAAGAAAAAATCGACTCGAACGGCAAGTCAGAGACTTGCCGCGCATTCGAGCGGCAGAGCCGCAGATGGACTCCCAGACTATCATTGATTTCCCCTTTTCGAGTCAATCGTCCGGCAGGAAAAACGTTACGATTCCATCCTGACTCGGCTTTGCCTGAAAAGTTCAGCCAACGGGATTCGGCTATGCCGCCTGATGTGCGGAAGCGCTCCGCGCTTCCGTCAATTTCGCACACCGAATTTGGGGCTGCGCCCCAAAACCTGGGCGTAGCCCGAAATTCAATATCGAACCTGCCGGAAGGCCGGAGGCCTTCCGCACATCAGACGGCACAGCCGTATCTCTGAAAGAGTTTTTAGGCAAAGCATCCTGACCCTGCATTTTTCTCGACAATTTCATTGACAATCGAGCACATCTTTTGTTAGTTATGCTTCGCTGTTAGCGATTCAAAACCCGGAAAAGGTTTAGAGTTCCAGTTATTGACCCAGGGAATCGTTGTATTCGCCGCCGGGTTTTGCCGAGAGGTGCAACGATTTCGTTTAGCAGGCCTCATGTTTTTGAAAACTTCGTGGTGAAACGAGAAAAATAGGGAGACTAACACATGTCACAAAACTGGACTCCACCGCCGCCAGCCGGCGGGGCGGCAACTGTACCGAACTATTTAGTGCCGGCGATTATCTCGATATTCTGTTGCTGGCCGCTCGCGATCCCGGCCATTATTTTCGCGACTCAGGTAAATGGCAAAGTAGCCGCCGGTGATATCGCCGGCGCCCAAGACGCGTCGAAGAAAGCCAAGATGTTCAGTTTCATCGCAATCGGCCTAGGCTTGCTACTCGTTGTGGTGTACGTACTCCTGATGCTTCTGGGCGTCGCTGGAGGCATTCTTAGCAGCCCAAGTCGATGAGCGTAGCCGGTCGTTTAACGACGACGCGGAGCGTACCGGCATTCGGACATCAGTGTCAGGCGGCGACGTCTGATGACGTTCGCTGCCATCCGACGCGGAAGAACCTAAGTGTTTCCAAAGTAAGAGGATCGTTTCTGCTATGGCTGTCTCTTGCACTCAATGCGGCGCACAGAATGATGACCTCGCGCAGAATTGTTCTCAGTGTCATGCACCGCTGCCTCATACCGGCGGGTATCAGCCTATCCAGCCACCGTCGCCGACCTATGGCGGGCTGCCAGTTCAGGATTGGAAGCAGATGGGCGCCGACAAGAAACTCGTTGCCGGTCTCTGCGGGATTCTTGTTGGTGGCTTCGGCATTCACAAGTTCATTTTGGGCTATACCACCGAAGGAATTATTCAGATCGTAATCACTTTGGTGACCTGCGGCATTGGCAGTCTCGTAGGTTTGATCGAAGGCATTATCTATCTCACCAAGTCAGACGAAGATTTCGTGAGAACCTACATTCAGAACAAGCGCGGCTGGTTCTGACGGCCGACCAAAGCTCAATAAAAAATGGCAGTCTTCTGTACTAAGTGCGGCGCTCAAAATGCCGACTTTGCGCAGACCTGTTTGCACTGCCAGGCCACCCTGCCTGTCATTGGAACGCAACGGCCAATGCAGTCGGACTATCAAGCGCCTTTTCAACCAAGTTATGAACCGATCCAACCGCCAGCCCCGTTCTACAGCCAGCCTCCGATCCAGGATTGGAAACAAGCCGGCGCCGACAAAAAGATCGTTGCCGGAATTCTTGGCATAGTCGTAGGCGGTCTGGGGATTCACAAGTTCGTGCTCGGGTATCAGAAAGAAGGCCTCATCATGCTCCTGGTATCCGTTCTTAGCTGCTTTACTTTGGCCGGCGTCATGCACGTCATCGGCATCGTCGAAGGGATCATGTATCTCACTAAGTCTGATGAAGAATTCGTCAGAACCTACATTCATGGTCAGAAGGGCTGGTTCTGATGCTTCCTCCGAGAACTCATAACTACCCCATCATGTGTGAGCCTTGCTTTATCGAAGCGATGTCCAGCCAAGATGCTGGCAACAAGATCCGCCCATGTTATGATTGATTATGAACGCTTATGGAAATAAAAATGCACATTATCTATGAGGAAGTTGACGGCCTGATACAGGCATCTGTCGCTGAACTTCCGGGCGCAATCTCACTCGGCGCCAGCGTCGAGGAAGCGCGCCGAAATCTGGATGAAGCAATTGAGATGGTGATGGAGGGAAATCGCCTGCTGGCGGAAGAAGGCGCCGGCCAACCTGCAAGTATGATCTAGCCGCAATGCAACAAACCCCGCTCAAATACGATACGGAAGTGAAACCCGGCGGGCGGGTCGAGCTTGAGGTACCGTTACCTCCCGGATCCCTCATCACAGTTTTTTGTGATTGAATCTGACAACGGAGCTTTCGGTGATTTGCTCGCGGCCAGCATTGGAATAATGCCTGAGCAAGGCGACATAGTCCTTATTCCCATGCCGTTTACTGACCTATCATCGCAAAAACGACGTCCGGTCATCGTGATTTCGAATAATCAATATAATGCCAAGACCAGAGATGTGGTCGTAGTTGCGATGACCTCGAATCCCCAACCGACCGATTACAGCTTCCTGATCTCATCTTCCGATTTGGTCAAAGGTACACTGAATCGCTCCGGCAAGATTCGGGTCGACAAGATTTACACAATGTCTCAAACAATGATTGCGAAGACCTTCGGTCGAGTTAGCCCAACAACGCTTGATCGAATACGAACTACGTTACAAGATATGGTGTCTACGAAGTAGCTATCTAAAACTGAGGACGAATAGACTCGGACCTTCAGACCATGACGAACTTTCATTTTGTTCACGTCGCTGCTGATCG
>QHXG01000266.1 GCA_003222845.1 Acidobacteriota bacterium
AGACGCCCGATAATGGACTCACGGGCTTCGTGCAGCTTCAGCTTACGTTCGAGCGAAAGACTCTGCTCTGTTTCGAGTGCCGTTTGCATCTGAGGCGAATTAGCTGCGAATAGAATATCAGAAGGGATTGCCGCGGACTAAGTCGCGCATCTCTTCAAAAGCGTGGCGATCATAACTAAGCGCCGCGCAAGTTGCAAAACTCAGAACAGTGCGCCAAGAATTTGACAAGTCGCTGTTGCCGAGTCTCCCTCTCCCTTTGGGAGAGGGCCTGGGGTGAGGGCTTAGCTGCCGAACAAACGATTACTTACGCTCCTTTCTCAATCGAGCAGATCCGCGAGAACAACAAAGAGACTAGTTTCTTGGTCCATGTCAGCTAGGCCCTCACCCCAGCCCACTCCCAAAGAGAGAGGAAGTTACGCGATTCGCGACACACTGAAAATCAGACACGATTCCGATCGTCGTGAGCTTCGTTAACGGTGCGACTTGCATCTTAGACTGTGCAGTTGTCACCGCGGAAAGCGGTCTCGTATAATCCAGCACGAAGAGGAATAAGCTAACAAAGCTGAGTTAATAATGCCGATTTACGAATTTCGCTGTAAGAAGTGCAACGCGCTGACTGAGGTCTTTCAAAAGTTGTCGGACAAACCGCCGAGCAGGTGTCGGAAGTGCGGTGGTCGTTTGGAAAAGCAGATCTCCAAAACCGCGATTCAGTTCAAGGGTGAAGGCTGGTATATCACCGACTACGCGCGCAAGGGCAGCGGCGCCGAAAAAGTGGAAAAGGAAACGTCTGCGCCAGAGTCGACGCCGACAACCGAAAAAACCAAGCCGGCAAAGACTGCGGCAAAGAAGACAGAGTCGGATTAACAAGCTGGGGTTGAACAACTATGCACGCCGAACGAGAGAGCAGCAGCACGCGGAGAGTGAAGATAAGGCGATCCGATGCTGGTTGGCGCGCCCTGGTTTTCTCGCTTTGCGCGGCGTGTTTGGCGGCCACACTTTCGGCCCAAGCTGGCCGGCGTGCGCACCCTACGTCTGAAGCCTCAAGTGCTCTTAACGTAGTCGCGACCCGAGCTAACGGCGCTACTGCCCCGATAACTTCCAAAGACATTTCGCTTTTCGACAATGGGGTCGAACAAACGATCAAGAACTTTGCGCCCGATCTCTCCCCCGCGCGCATTGTGCTGTTGGTCGATAACTCTTTGACGATTCGCGCCGACGTCGAGAAGTTGGAAGCGGCGACGCGGGAGTTTGCTTATGAGATTTACGACGGCGACAAGCTGCTAATTGTCGGCTATGACAACAACGCCGAGATCGTCTCGGATTGGACCGACAATGCGAAGAAGATCGAAACGGAACTGAAGGCTTTCCGCAAGAAGGGCGATCCCCATCTGTTCGACGCCGTGCTGGCCGTTGTCGAAGACGCCCTGCGCCCGTTGTCGGCTCAGAAGCGCGCCATCGTGGTGGTCAGCGACGGACTCGATCGCGGCAGCAAGACAAATTTCAAGCAGGCGCTCAGCGCGCTGCAATCGCTCGACATCACCGTATATTGTGTTCAAGCGCAGGACCGCACTCGTGGAGCAATACGCCGCGATGTTCCCAAACCTCGACAAGTGATCGACGATCTCGCCGAAGGTACCGGCGGTCGCATCTTTCCGATTGACGATCCGCGCGCAGCGGCAAACGCGGTCTGTGAAGAGCTCCGCAAGAATCGCTACGTGCTCTCTTACCTGCCGCAGAGCGCTCCATACAGCGAGGCTCGCCGATTGTTAGTGATGGGTAACGAAGGAATCAACGCGCGAGCCAAGTCTATGCAGCCACCCTAATTGATAGAAACATTGAGAATCGTTTAGCGGGGGGGCTACGGCCCGCCGATCATCGAGTTAGGTTTTCTTCCGCGAGTATAGATAGAAAAGCGTCAAGATAATCGCCAGCAGAATAATTTCCCAAAAAGCAAATACGCCCCGGTCGAAACGGCCTGTCTCATCGTGCGCATCCTTGTACACGATGAATGTGCCGAAGGAAATTCCGACGACCAGCCAGATGATTTGCCTCTTAGTGTCCCACACGAAACTCAGATCTCTATCCGCATCCGAGGCAGCACGCGCGGCTGCCCTTCGATCTCGGATCGAACTTCACCGATACGGGTCGCGCCCATTCGCTGGTAAAAGCCCTCGGCATTCGGATCGGCTGAAAGTTCGAGCGCGGAAACGTTCAGTTTTGCCGCGCGGTCCTTTGCGTAAAGCAACAGTGTGCGACCGACACCTGCTCCCATACGCTCGGGTTTGATCCACATGTGTTCAAGTTCAGCGCCTGAATCGTTGAGCACAATCGCACAACAGCCCACAATCTCTTCGCCGATCGTGGCCACAAAGGTTTCGTTGCGATTGATGAAATCGGGCGTGATCGTTAGGTCATCTTTCCAGTGTGCGATCCAATTCGCGGGATAGCCCCAATGCCGTTTGGCAGCGTGCGCGAGTTTTGTGAGTGCGTTGGCTTCTCCCGGCATGGCGCGACGAATCTGAATGTTCATGACGGCCCGCAGTCTACCATAGCCCTTGCTGACGCGCGGGCTTCTGACACTCGTTCGGTGCCGGGGACCTCGTCTTACACCTTGTCGTTGTAGAATGCTGCACGTTTCTCTTCTCCGTGGTTCTCCGTGCGATCTCCGTGCCTCCGTGGTGGATCGTGTTTTGGAGAATTTCACCACAGAGACACAGAGATCCACAGAGTTAACACTGAGGAATCGCTACGACATGGAACGCATTGTTTTTCTCGAACGCAACACGATTCAGGCGAATTTTCGTCGGCCCAATTTCGAACACGAGTGGATCGAGTACGGCGAAACCTTTCCCGAGCAGATGCTTGAGCGCTTGCGCGGCGCCACGATTGTGATCAGCAATAAACTGTCTTTACGCGAAGCGGAACTATCGGAGGCGCCAGGGCTAAAACTGATCGCCATTGCGGCGACGGGCTCTGACTGTGTCGACCTTGATTACTGTCGCACTCGCGGTATCGCAGTCTGTAATGTGCGCGGATACGCGGCTAATGCGGTACCGGAGCACGTGCTAATGCTCATGCTGGCGCTGCGGCGAAACTTGCTCGCCTATCGTGAAGACGTTCAGCACGGAAAGTGGCAACTATCGAAACAGTTTTGTCTTCTGACTCACGAACTTCGCGACATCAGGGGCAGCACGCTTGGCGTTGTCGGTTATGGCTCGATTGGCCGTAGCGTGGCGCGTCTGGGGCAAGCGCTTGATATGCGCGTGCTAGTTGCGGAACGCAAGAACGCAGACATAGTTCGTGATGGTCGAACATCGTTTGAGGAAGTACTGCGACAAAGCGATATCATAACTTTGCATTGTCCCTTGACCGAGGAAACGCGAAACCTGTTTGGCCGCGCCGAATTCCATATGATGAAAGCCGATGCTCTGCTGATTAATACCGCACGGGGCGGACTGATTGAAGATGCTGCGTTGATAGAGGCGTTACAAAAAGGCTTGATTGGCGGTGCGGGTCTCGATGCCTTGCGGGAAGAACCGCCGCGTGATGGTAATCCTTTGCTCGACTTGAATCTGCCGAACCTGATCATCACACCGCACGTGGCGTGGGCCAGCAACGAAGCGACCCAAACTCTCGCAGATCAAGTAATCGACAACATCGAGAGTTTCATGGCCGGAAAGCCGCGGAATCTTCTGACTTGATGATTACGATGTCGCTGCTTCGCTGACTGCCGGCTGCTCTTCCTCAGTGGTATAGAGATTGAGGATCTCGCGGCCTTGCCGAGAGCGCGGGTCGATGGTGCGTAGATGTTTGCGGCCCTTCATCTCCCAGATCGCAGTGACGACGCCGTCTTTTTCCACGGCTTGGTAAGTTATCTCTTCGTTCTCAGACGCGGCAGGCGTCTGAGTATCGGTTGATGCAGACTCGTTTTCAGACATAGAAAACTTTGGATTGCTCCTGTGATTGATTGTGGAATTCGCTTGACGGATTCTGGCACAGCAGTAAAGCGGATGTCTAGCGGACAGCGTTACAGAACCGCGAGCGGTAGCGACCGGTTCTGGGTACGCAGTCGTCCCGACTGCTTATGCAGGACGTGCGGGCTGTGAGCAAGACTTGAGCAGTCGGGACGACTGCGTACCCAGGGCCGGTCGCTACCGCTCGCGGTTCTGTAACGCCGCTCGTTCAACGGCGCGTCTCGCGGAAACCACGCCCCAACCCTGGCGATCGACATCTATTCCTGGTACGCGCTCGGCCGTTTCGATCAGAATGCGTTTGATTTGCTGCGGGCTCAGACGCGGATTTGCTTCCAACATGCAGGCGATAATCGAAGAAACGATCGGCGCGGCGAACGAAGTGCCATCGACATATTTGTAATGCTGATTGATAACGTTGCCTTCGCGCAGCTTGATCGTGATCAATTGCCGCAGCAAGGAAATCCGCAGAGAACGCGCTTCGTAGAGGTCCCTATCGACGTCGGAATTCTGCTCGATCATGGGACGTAATTCAGAATCGGACGCTGCATCGAGCTTTGAATAGAGTTCGGCTTCTTCCGCAGTCGGTGTCCGTGGCAGAATCGGCGC
Organism: Acidobacteriota bacterium; assembly: GCA_003222845.1. GTDB lineage: Bacteria > Acidobacteriota > Blastocatellia > Pyrinomonadales > Pyrinomonadaceae > UBA11740. The sequence goes on from QHXG01000266.1 coordinate 4,581, forward strand.
GGCTACCCAAATTCCGGGCGCAATTACCTCGGGCTTCTGCAAGCCGTCAATCGTCGGTCCATATGAAGAACGATACATGCCACGGCGCGCGCGGTCCGTCGAGTTCTGATCGTCCAGACCGCCGACCGCGATACATGATGGCGCGCTCGCCGGCGGCAGCACTGGATGGCCAGGGATGTGGCCGGCGTTTCCCACCGCACACACAACAGTCAATCCCTCGCGCACGCAACGCTCGACGGTCTGCAACAGCGAGTTGGTGAGATAACTCTGTTCAAAGTCGCCGCCCGCGGAAATATTAACGACGCGAATGTGCTGCTCTTTGTGATGAGCCAAAACCCATTCGAGGCCGCGGTGAATCTGATCTTCAGTGATGCGGCCGGTGCGGCCAATCTTTACCAGCGCGAGATTAGCTTCAGAAGCGATGCCACGATAAAAGCCGTCGGCCAATCCGCCATTGCCGGCGGCGACTACCGAAGTCATCATCCCATGCCAGCTCGCGACATCGTTGGTTTCCAGGGAAGTCTGGTCACCTTCTTCGGCAAAGATGCTGTGGTAAGTAAGGATGCGATTGGTTGGCATTGTCAGATCGGGATGGGCGTAGAATCCGGAGTCGAGAAAAGCGACCGTCACTCCGCGGCCGGTGAATCGTTCGTCCGCGTCCATACGCAAAGGCGTTGGCAAAACGAAATCATTCTGCTCGAATACCAGCGAGTGTGATTCAATTTGGCGCTGCGCGCGATTGAAGAGTTCGATACAACGACCGCAGACTTCAGACGCCTTGGTCGTCGCTGCGTTCCGTGTGATGATCGACTGCAGACTCTCTGGCAGAGCGCTGATCGGAAAGAGTTCATCCTGAATGAAACGGTCGCAAACGTGACAGATGTCTTTCGCGACTTTAATTTGTTCGATGACATTTGTCATAGAGAGGAAAAGCTCTCACCGCAGAGGTCGCAGAGGTTTTCGGAGAGGACGCGGAGGAAATGTGTCCTGCGTAGCCTTAGATGAACCTCTGCGACCTCTAAACGTAAATTCCAACCCTTCATTCCGAAACAATCTCCGCTGGAAAAACTTGCGGCATTGACGCCAGCTTCTGCAGATTCAGAATGTGCGCGACAAAAACCGGGCGCGCATAGAATGCGCGCGACCTGCTGCCTCGGCCGCACCGTGCGCGCCTGCACCAGTTTTCCCAAATCTCCCGTGACCGAGTCAACCCCGCCGGCGCGAATTTGCCGGCGAATCGCTTCATAATCGGCGACAACCTGATCGTGAATATGAAGAACGACATCTGAAAACAAGTAAGACTGTTACAGAACCGCGAGCGGTAGCGACCGGCCTGGGTACGCAGTCGTCCCGACTGCTTATGCAGGACGTGCGGGCTGTGAGCAAGACTTGAGCAGTCGGGACGACTGCGTACCCAGGCCGGTCGCTACCGCTCGCGGTTCTGTAACTGCGCTTTGGCTAACGCCAGTTCTTCAACGACTCTCTCTGGTGACGTCCCGCCGATTTGCGATTTCGTCGCCAAGGTTCGTTCGATCGATAGCGAATCGAACACGTCCTGATCGATCAAGGACGAAAACGATTTGAGATCGTCGAGCGGAACCTCGTTCAACTCAACACTGCCTTCAATAGCATGCACGACGATCCGACCGACGGTCTCGTGAGCTTCACGAAACGGCATGCCTTTGCGCACCAGGTAGTCCGCAAGCTCCGTGGCGTTGAGATAGCCGTGCGAGGCTGCTTCGAGAGTTCTCTCGTGGTTGATACGAATGTTGCGCAGCACGGTTGCGGTCACTGCAAGAGAGCCGTTCAAGGTATCGACCGTATCAAAGATTGCTTCCTTGTCTTCCTGCATATCCTTGTTGTAAGCGAGCGGAAGTCCTTTCATCATTGCGAGCAGCGCCGCCAGATTACCGAAGACGCGCCCGGCCTTCCCGCGCACCAGTTCCATCGAATCGGGGTTCTTCTTCTGGGGCATCAGACTCGATCCGGTCGCCACCGCATCGCTCAATTCAAAGAAACCAAATTCAGCGGTCGAATAGAGAATAATGTCCTCGCTCAGCCGTGACAGATGCAACATGACCAACGATCCGGCGCTGGTGAACTCAATGCAGAAGTCGCGATCGCTGACGGCGTCCAGACTGTTGCGCGATGTTTCATCGAAACCGAGCAGGCGGGCGACGGCTTCGCGATCGATTGGATAAGAAGTTCCCGCCAGCGCCGCTGCACCGAGCGGCAACACGTTGACTCGCTGGCGAACATCAGCAAGTCGTTCGCGATCCCGCGCCAGCATTTCAAAATACGCCAGACACCAGTGAGCGAATAGAATTGGCTGCGCCCGCTGCAAATGAGTATAGCCGGGAATCACCGCGTCGCGATTTCCTTCCGCAAGATCGAGCAAAGCCTCTTGCGTGTTCCGCAGGGCGACCGCGAGTTTATCAATCTCTCCCCGCAGCCACAGGCGCAAGTCTGTCGCTACTTGATCGTTTCGACTGCGTCCGGTGTGCAACTTGCGCCCGAGGTCACCAATCATCTCCACCAGGCGTGCTTCGACGAATGTGTGCACGTCTTCTGCCGGTTGTTCGTCGAAATAACCGGCGCTGGCCTGGCCGTGTTCGAGAATCGTCTGGAGCGCGGACTTGATCCTGTCTGACTCTGAGTTAGTCAAGACTCCGGCAGTCTTCAATCCATTGCAGTGGGCCATGCTCGCCTGTACGTCAACGGCGAACAGCCGGCGATCAAGGCCAAACGAAGAGTTGAATTCCGCAAAGGCGGGATCGGTTTCACCCTTGAATCGCCCGCCCCAAAGATTTGTGTTTGTCTTATCGCTCATGGTTAATGTTGACTTGTAGTGGCGCTGATCCGCTTGACGTGGCTGCATGACTCAGGCTATTTTATGCATCTATGCGGAGAAAATGCAACCATTGTGCATTACGATGCGTCCGAATGTCCGACAAACTTCAGTTTGTCGTTGGGATGGCAATCGAGGCGGGTTGATCTCAAAGGACTGGCGACAAGCTGAAGTTTGTCGGACACACTGATGTTGAAGAGACAGCGACAGAAAAAGATTCTGAACCTCATTCGGGCGAAGCGGATCGGAACGCAAGAGGCTCTGCGAGCGCATCTCGAACGCTCAGGCGTGCCCGCTACGCAGTCGAGTGTGTCGCGCGATTTGGAAGAGTTGGGCGTGATCAAACACCACGGCGCTTATGCGCTGCCGCACACGAACGGAGACGCGACGCGAGGGTTGTTGAGCCTCGATGTTGCCGGCGAGGTGCTGGTTGTCGCCAGGTGTTTGCCGGGTCGCGCTTCGTCAGTTGCAGTTGAGATTGATGACGCGGCCATCGCGGAAATCGTGGGTACCCTGGCGGGCGAGGACACAATCTTCATCGCCGTCCCCGATCAGAAGGCGCAGCGCGTTGCGATGAAGAAAATCTGGGAGTTGTTCGGATAGTGTGGAGTGGGTCACACTCACTGGGAGCGCGTTCCAGAATTTGATATCGAAAATCGAAAGTGACTAACAAGATCAAAAAGATCGTCTTGGCTTATTCCGGCGGACTCGATACGTCGGTGATGTTGCGCTGGTTGATTGATCGCTACCAGTGTGAAGTGGTTTGTTATTGCGCCGACGTGGGTCAGGGCGCCGAGATGGACGGACTTGCAGAGAAGGCGAAAGCGACCGGCGCATCGAAACTTTACGTAGAAGACCTGCGTGAAGAGTTCGTGCGCGACTATGTCTGGACCGCGGTCAAAGCCAACGCCGTTTATGAAGGCGTGTATTTGATGGGGACTTCGCTGGCGCGTCCGGTAATCGCGAAGCGCCAGATCGAAATCGCGCGCAAAGAAAACGCCGACGCAGTTGCGCACGGGGCGACCGGCAAAGGCAATGACCAGGTTCGATTTGAACTCACCTACTACGCTCTACAGCCTGACATCAAGGTAATCGCACCGTGGCGCGAATGGGAATTTGGCGGACGCACGGACTTGATTGCTTATGCCGAGGCGCACGGCATTCCAGTGAGCGCGACGATCGACAAGCCTTATTCGACGGATCGCAACCTGATGCACGTTTCGTACGAGGGCGGGATTCTCGAAGACCCGTGGGCAGAGCCGCCCGAAAATATTTTTCAGATGACGCGTTCGCCTGAGAACGCGAAGGACGAAGCTGAATATCTTGAGATCGGATTCGAGCGGGGCGAGCCGGTTTCCATTAACGGCGAGCGATTCGATCCCGTTGCG
>QHXG01000267.1:0-11007 GCA_003222845.1 Acidobacteriota bacterium
GCGAACGCGAAGACGCGGCGATCGGCGGCGATCCTTAACGTAAATCCGCATCCGAGAAACAAGCGAACGGATTAGTTCAGGCATAGGCTGACCTCTTTCGAGCGGGAGTTACAAAACATCAAAAGAATTGAGGGCAAGGGAACCCCCGAGCGTCCGCATTCATTCTAATGGTTCAGAGCCATGAGGACAATAGAGAATTTGTGAACCTCAGAACAACCAGGGAGCAACCGTGATTGGCGCGATCCCATAATCACTTGGCTGGGCAGTAATAAGCCCTGTTTCCTCGCGATTTTCAACTTAAGCCGGCGTCAATCCAGCTAGGGAATGCGAATCTCAATACTCTTTAGCTCGCCCGGTTGCAGCGTGACTCGCGGTGAGTTCTCAGGGAGCGGTTTCGAGATGCTCGGTGGATCATGACTGATTCGCCGAAGTTCAATTATGTATTCGCCCGGTGGAGGCCTAAGTGAGAAGTTTCCTTCTGAGTCCGTGACACCTGACAATTGGCTGGCTAGAGCCCAACGTTTGTCCGCTGGGATTCGAATAAGCATGATACCTACGCCTGACAACCCGGTCTCTCCATTTGCAGAGACCACTCGTCCACTCAGCTTCGCAACATCCGGTGAGACAACGATGCGAACATCTTTGACTTCGGCTCCTTGCGGAACCGTTAGATTCTCTCGCAGTAGGTCAACACCGTTCGCGGTAATCGATTTTATATAGAAGGAGTCCGGCTGCACGGTCGCCCCAAACTGTACTACGCCCTCCGGCACTTGTGTAAGCACGAACGTCGTGACCTTCTCGGCAGGTCTCAGGGACAGGTTCGCCGTCTGAGACGATTCGAAACTCTCGCCGGATTTTAAGGCGCGCAGGAACAGGGAAAAGATCGGCTGGTTGCCTTCAACGATGATAGTGCCCGAGATGCTTGCTCCGCTTGATACCTCGATCAGAACATCTTCGAGGTCGCTACCTGCGACCGTCACTTCTTTTCCTTTCTCAACGAACTTTACGTTCGTGTCTCGCCCAGGCACGTTCAACTTCGGCGTTATATGTACGAAGTATGAGCCGTCGGGTAGATTGTGAACAGACCACCGGCCTTCCTTGTCGGTTGTGGAAAAGTAGTTTGACGTTATCGCTTCAGTCACCGCAACGCTCTTCCCCTGGACCGGCTCATCCTTCTTAAAAAGACGGACGGCGGCGCCCGAGATCGGACGGCCATCGCCCATCATCCTAACGTTGCCCGCAACGCTGTGCAGCTTTCGTGGCGCCAGAGTGATATTGATGTCGGAGGTTTCACGATCAGGGTAAACGTTGATGGCTGGTGAGGAGCCCGCGTCAACCGTCGATGGAAAGTAGGTAGCGCCGAGTGATCCTTCCAGCCAATTGCGCGGCTTTCCGCGGTCAGGCAGTTTCGATGGTGGGTTAGCGCTTACAGTGTATTCGCCGGCCGCCAATCCCTTGAAGCGATATGAGCCTTCTTCATCAGTCAGGGTGTACGCGCCAGTGTTAGTTTCGACGCTTCCGGTTCTCGGCGTGAGGTTGACCTGTGAGCCTACAGCAGGTTTGCCGTCATCGTTAACGATGCGCCCTGAGATAGTTCCAAAATGCGGATTTCGAACCCGAAGATCGATTCGGATGGTGTTTACGCCGTCAACGGTTATCTCGATGTTCTCCTTCTTGTATTCTGAGACCATCGCGGCATCTCGGACTGGATCACCAGTCTGCAATGGGAACGGAGCAGCCACAGCGCTCCCAACATGCTCATCGATGGGACGCGCTACGATGTAATATTCGCCGGCGCCAATACCGCGGAAACTGAACTCACCGTTCTCGTCCGTGATTGCAGTCGGGATTCGACCGCGATGAGCGGTAAGAAGCTCGGGAGCAACCAGTTGGATCCGCTCTCTCTGCGCCGGCTGTCCGGTGTCCTCGTAGACGGCGCGTCCTTTGACGATCGACTGGGCAACCGGCGCTTGAGACGAGTCTCGCTTAAGCTGAGTCTGATTATCCTGTGCTGTGGCGTGCGCCGAGAGCCCAAGGAAAACGAAAAGCGTGAAGAGAAGATTCCTGAACGTAACTTCGTAGAGCGCTGGCCGCCTCATTATGCTCTCCAACGGATATCGGAATGCGAACTGGTTGTTTCTTTAAGTCAATCTACTTTATCGGCTTGCCGCCATTGTCTTCCTTCTTAATGTTGCCTGTCTGATCCATCCAGAATGAAAGCTTGCCGGTATGACCGTAGCGGGCGGGCTCGGCAGTCGAGACATAGCTCTTGCCGTCCTTTGAGATCGTAATCCGAAATGTATAGCCCATAACTTTTGGGTCGCCTACTTCATCCGACATCAAGCCGGCCTTGATGAGCGCCGGAAGATCGCCGAATGCGCCGTTGTGCTGCTGAGCGTAAACCGCCGCTTGAGCAAGTCTTCGATATCTGACTGATGCTCGTCAATCAAAGCATCGAGAAAGAATCTGCGGCCCTTCTTTTTGACTTCCGCCTGATCGGCTTCGCTGCCAATGATCCAGACGCCGGCGGAATTAACCAGCGTTACGGGCTCGGAAGTAATTTGCGGCGTGCTTTCAGTGACGGGAACCTTGACGAAGACGGTGGCCGTGTTGGCGCTGATTTGTTCGCCCGTAATCTCGACTTGTTCGGGAATCTTCGCAGCTTTCTCCTCAAAGTCTACCCGCAACTCTTCCATCTCTTGCGCCGTGAGTCCTTCGACCGCCGGCTTGTAGATCGTCATCGACCACGCATCTTTGAAGCGATGCTCGCGCATGGCTTTGTAGAATTCGCGCACCACGTCGGAAGGCGAACGGGTCGGACTATTCTGCCCGGAAGCAATTAGTCCTAGACCCATCGCGAAAACGAAAACCAACACAACTGCGATCAAATAGATTCGTCGTTGACCGAATAACTGCCACTTGTTTGAACCCACCATAACTCTTTCCAAGCCCTTGCCCTCTAATTTCGAAGCGCGCCCGTAATTAGCGGCGCGCTTCTGAGAATTAGGATTGTACAACCCGACTGAATTAGCAAGAAGCCGTTAATCCCTCATCGTTTAGGAACGTAGGCTTTCGGTTTCAGGAGCAATTCCCTGCCGACGATGTAAAGCAATATAGTCAGAACCGCAAACGGAATAAGCCCCAACAGATCCGCATGCGGCCCTTCGAATAACGGATTGTGCTCCTTGGCCCAGTTTTCAAAGCCACCGAGCCGGGTTACAATTCCTTCTTTCAAATTCAAGAACGCGAAGACGACGCCGGCCAGCGTCGCTCCGGCTATATAACCCGACGCCAGGAGAACGCCGGGACTCTTGTCCGTCTCGGCAGCCATTTGCTCTTCCGTCAGTTTTTGGTGCTCCGGCTTTTTGCGCAAGTATTTGTCGACCGCCCAGCGAATCGCGCCGCCAACAAAGATCGGCGCAGACGTCGAGATGGGAAGATAAACTCCGACCGCGAAAGCCAGCGATGGAATGCCTCCCAGTTCGAGCACAATCGAAATCATCACGCCGAGAAGCACGAGTCCCCAGGGCAATTGGCGGCTCAAAATGCCTTTTATGATGTAAGACATTAGCGTAGCTTTTGGCGCGGTGAATCTTGGATTATAGATGCCATTGATTCCCGGATCGACAAGATAGACCGGGACGCCCTGCTCGTTAACTAAATAACGACCGGACGGCCCGTAGTCCGTCGTAGTCTTGTGCACCACGTTGTATTCTTTCGTGTCGGAACTTGCTTGGCCGCCTTGAAGCCTTTCATGTTTCGGCTGATTCCCGCTCATTACGTACTGATCGGTTGTGAAATGAAAATCTGAGGGAAAACTGAAGTCCTTGCTTTGGGCCACGGGTACATAAGCCGTGCCCGACTGGTTCATTGCCAGCAGGATCGGACCCAAGGCTAGCGCTGAAGTTAAAGCCCCTACCAAAATCGCGACCTGCTGGTACTTTGGCGTGGAGCCGACAAGAAAACCGGTCTTCAAATCCTGCGATGTTGTTCCTCCATTCGACGCCGCGATACAGACGATGCCCCCGATGGAAAGCGCCGTCACAAAGTAAGGCGGCGTGGTCCAGCCGATGATCAGAAAGACAAGACACGTGAGCAAAAGCGTGGCCACGGTCATGCCCGAGATTGGGTTCGACGAGGAACCGATCTCGCCGGTGAGACGTGATGATACGGTAACGAACAAAAAGCCGAAGGCTACGATCAGCAACGCACCCAAAAGATTGAAGCGGAGGTTCAATTGCGGGGCGAGCATGATTGCGAGCAGCAAAACGATGATGCCACCGAGCACGAATTTCATCGAAAGATCCTGATCTGTGCGCGGAGCGCCGGCGCTGGCTGATCGCGTGGTGCGCAAATCCGCCAGTCCGCCTTTCAAACCACCCCAGATTACCGGCAGCGATCTCACCAGGCTGATGATGCCGCCCGCCGCGACTGCTCCGGCGCCAATGTAAAGAATGTAAGCCTTCTGAATCTGCGTCACCGACATGTCTTTGATTAGGTGAGCCGTTTCCGGCGAGAGGGGCGTGGTCCAGCCGCTTCCGAAGTACTTGATTGCGGGGATCAGGACAAGATAGGAAAGCACGCCGCCTCCGACCATAATCGAAGAGATTCGCGGTCCGATAATGTACCCGACACCGAGCAGCGCTGGGTTATTCTCGATCGAAATTGATCCCGCTTCGAATGGCTTGCCGAAAACCTTAGTTGGATATTCCTTCCACGTTTTCCAAATCTGTTCGAGGGCGTAGTAAACAAAGCCGATTCCGAAACCGGTGATGATCGTTTTTCCGCCGGTGGTGGCTTCATCCACGATCCCCGTTTCTTTCGCGGCTTCGGCGGCGGCCGCCCGCGATTCATCCGACGCTCCCGCTTTCAAAACTTCCGCGCACGCAGTTCCCTCCGGATATTTTAGATAACCATGCTGAGCAACAATCAACGCGCGGCGTAAGGGAATCATCATCAGAATGCCGAGCAGTCCGCCGAGTACCGCGACCAGCATTACTCGCATCAACTCCAGATCAAACCCCAGAATGAGAATCGCGGGCATGGTTACGCCAAGGCCGAACGCGATCGACTCGCCGGCCGACCCGGCGGTCTGCACGATGTTATTTTCTAGAATGGTGGCGTCTCGCAGACCGAGTTTCGACAACACGCGGAAGAGCGTAATGGCAATTACAGCCACGGGAATCGAGGCGCTGACCGTCAATCCTACTTTCAGCACCAGGTATAGTGAGGATGCGCCGAAAATGATTCCCAGCACCGTTCCCATAACCATGGGAATCACCGTCATCTCGCGCAGACTGGCCCCCGGAGGAATGTATGGGCGAAATGCCGCCAGAAACGGATTGTCGGGCTTGAAACCAATTCGATCTGGATATTCCTGCGCGGCTGCGGCATCGCTGGGGCTGATGATTTCCGTGGACATCAGATCCTAACCTCCGACGAGTGTTGTAAAAACCGGGGAGAATGCGGGAAAGACGGGAGGTACTTTACACGCGGCGGCTGCGTGAGGGCAAGCAAAATGCAGAATTGTGGAGTGCGCCGGCAGAGCGAAGCGGCGACGGCGCTTTGGATCGAGCCAGCCAAATACTCAATCAAAAAGCGCCGTCGCCGCTGCGCTCTGCCGGCGCACTCCAAAGCCTACTGCTTGGTGCCTTTACCGTTCGCGCTCGAAGACTCCGGCTTCGGCGCGTTGTAGATTTCGCGCGCTTTCACGACGTAAGCCTTGTCATCGTATTGCCCGTCGCCGTCAACGTCGACCTTCACGACGATTTTGTGTGATTTACCATCGTGAACATCGTCTGGTTTGAATGCCAGGCTGTACTGGCTGCGCAGCATTGCGTTGATCGAGCCAAGCACGTTGGGCAGCTCGCCTTCGAAAGTTACCGGATAAAAGGTTCCGCCACTCTCTTTGGCGAAAGTCGTGAGAGTGTTATTCGCTTGTAGAAAGGTCATACGGTCGATGGGAATGCCGCGGATGCTTGAGCCTTGACCGGGATCCATGTAATCGCCGTACTTTTTCATAAATAGGTTTCCGGTACCGACGATGTAGATCGGAATGCCGGCGTTCTGCACAATCTTTCGCGTTTGGTCGAGATTGATTTTGCTGAACGTATCAATCCCGGAACCGACTAACAAAACGGCTCGCCGCCGACCGCCCGGCACGGCTACCATGCCGGAGTACTCCTGGGTGCGCTCTTTAGAATCTTCCAGAACTACAGCATCACCTTTGCCGCCGATCAAAGTTAGCTTGAGCGCGTCGAACAGATTCGTTTCGGTGAATGCCGGCTGGTTGCGTAGCAGCAAGCCGATCACCTGTTGAATTCGCTGAGGATTGTTCGTGAAGTCCGTCAGCGGCGTGGGTCGCATATCGTAAGCAATCACCGAGACGTAATCTTCCGGCTTAATAAACTGTGACAGAAAGATAGCCGTCGGGCGAATAACTTCATTCTGGCCGTTTTCCATGCCGCTGCTTCCATAGTAGCCCAGAATTTGACCCAGCTTGCTGTATTCGACCACGAGCGTGACCGTAATCGGCGCTTCCGGTGTCGAGAAGTTCACAACGTCTTTCTTCACGCCATCGACGAAGATCGCGAAATTGTCCTTTTTCAAACTAATTTGTGGTTGGCCGGTCTTCTTGTTGTAAACGACCGCGTCAACGTTGACGATATTAGTAGTGACGGTGACCTTTTCAGCCTCTTGCGGCTTGCCGGCGAGATCGGGCGGCAGAGGCTCTTGCTGCTTGTCTTCGGTTTGTTGATCGGGCCGCTTGTTTTTCTTCTGATCCGAAGCCGGCGGCTGGCGACGTGCCTGGGAAAAAACCGGCGGAGTTGCAGCCAATAAAAATGCTACCGCGCTTAGAACGAGTAGCCGGGAAAGACGATTGCTGTTCATAAAATTCCTTTACTGCCATTAAGAGTTCGAGCTTTGGCTTGGCTTTACGTGCGGCAAGCTGCAGGTTGAACTCTACGAGTCCTTTTGATTGAGGCAAGCCGATTTTTCAGCTTGTCGGGTTGACTATATGGTGCTCGCGCGAGCACGGTCAAGTTGATGGACGGCCGATCCGAGTGTTCTGATGCGAGGTGACGCGGGCGAGTTTCCTGTCGATTTTGGAGTGCGCCGGCAGAGCGAAGCGGCGACGGCGCTTTGGATAGCTGAGTCTACGCTCCGCACACGATCCAAAGCGCCGTCGCCGCTTCGCTCTGCCGGCGCACTCCAAAGCTTAGCGCGGGTTTCCGCTCATGCTTTCGGCTTCGATTACTACATCGAAAGCTCCTGAGTTGTCGCTCAAGTTGCCTTCGTTTACGCCAAGAAACAACACGCCGTCGCGCTGGGCCACAAAGTCGCGGCTCCGGCCAACGAAGATAAAGTCATCATTATCATCGCCAATGACGGCAATCAAGCCACCGGTCGGTTGATTACGCATCAGTTTGTCGCGATCCGGAATACTCGGTAAACCGTCCGGCGTCGACGCCCGGTTGGCCCCCAGGTTCACCCGTCCCGAGGCGCTGATGCGGAGGCGCTGACCACGACGGACGACCAAGCCGGTGTTCGTCCAACCGTTGCTGGCATTATCGGCCCGCACGCGGGTGTTGATTTGGAAGAAGGTCGGGTTCGTCCCTGACGACGGACTGCTTGTCGTCGGTGGCGGTTGATAGCTTGGCTGGGGGTTGGTCGGCTGAGTATTCGTTGGCTGAGTGTTCGCTGGCGGCGGCTGATAAGTCGGTTGCGACGCATTGGTGTTAGTCTCCTCGCTCGAGCCTGTGCTGCCCGCCGAATCAAACTCGATCGAGTCGACATCTTCCATGTAGACGGTAATGCGGCTCTTGCGCCCGCGTGCGCCACTGCCCACAAGGATCGTGAACTGCTCGTTCTTGAAACTGACGATTTGACCACGAATCACGCTGCCGTCTTTCAGACGTACAGTGTCAGCGAGCGCGGGCAAAGTCAGGCTCAAAGCCAGGGCAACGATCGTTAGCGAGCGCAGAAAAATCTGTTTCATGGCAACCTCCAGCTGGAAAAGCTACGTTTTGATTGATTATTTTGCAGACACGCGCCCGTGCCGCGTTCAGGAGAGCGAGTGAGCTATAACTCTTGCCCATCTTTTCAGACGGGAGTTTACCACAATCGCTGGTCAGCGTGTCACAAAGGGAAGAGATCGCGAATCATTTTTCTTTATTGAAGAGCAATGCCTGCGGGACTAGTGGCGGCTACTATGAATGCGCGCAAGGCGATTTGGCGGGCCACTTGAGGGTCTGGCTGAAATGGCAACACGACGTAATGAACACGCGCGCCGGATGCATTGAAGAAGGCGTGATAAGCTTGGTAATGCTTTTCGGCAACGAGGGCACCGAGCGTTGAATGGAGACCAGGGTCGAGAAAGAGCATGTAGACTGCGGCGGCTCGCGGTTGTTGCAGCGTACCGTCTTTGAACATTCCGGCAAGCACTCTCTGCATTTCCAGATCGCCGACGTTTCGATTACCGGAGATGTCCAGCTTTTCCTGACTGAAAGTCGGGGCGAACCTGTTCTTTATTCCCAAACCCTCGAGCGCGTCCAATTGAGTATGTCCGCGGACATTGAGAAGTAGCCTACTCAACTCGGGCTCACGCGCGCGCATATCCGCGTCAGCCCAACCGCCGCCCAGAAATATGCTGTGCTGCTCGATGTCTCCAGCAATGGGCTGGCCGAACTTGACTACGCTACTGAGCTGAAACATCTTGACAATGAAAGCCTTTCCGCCATCGTCGTTAGTCACGGCTTGTTGCACTTCGTCGGGCCGCTCCTGCGCCCGCGTGGTTGCCGCGATCGCGATCATGATCAAGAGAATCAGTTTGAGTTTCATACCCGATTGCTATGGCGTAGTCACGCTGAGCGCAAAGTCGTCGACCACGAAAGACGTTTTCAAACTCGGGTCCTCAACGCCGACCAGATAAACCTGAATTGCTTGCCCCTTGAAGCTGCCGAGATCGAAAGATGCTTGCGCATAGCCGGCTTTGGCGCTTAGGTTCGAATATGTCGCCAGCGTCGTCAGTACTGTGCCCGATGAGTTGCGAATCTGGACTCTCAGCGTGTCATACGCCGTCGCGGTCGTCGTTTCGGTCGTGTCGATGTGCAGCCAGAACGAAAGCGTAGCTTGAGTCGCATTCGCGGGAATTGAGATCTGCTGCATGAGTGTGTCCGTGTGCGCCGAGCCGTAACCGTCGAGCCAGGCTTTCCAAGATCCCGAGTGCGCGGGTTCGGACGTCGAATTATTGTCTATGACACCTGAAGTAACGCTCCACGGCGCTGGATTGGTTGAACCATTTTCAAAACCGGCGTTGCCTAGCAACTGCTGCGTCGTGCCGCCGCTGCTGGAAACCGTTAAGGCGATCGTGATTGAGTGCGTCGTTCCCCCGCCGGCTCCCGCGACCGAAATGTTGTAGATCCCTGCGACAGTGGAAGCTCCAACCGAGATTGTCAAAGAAGTCGACCCTGCGCCGGGCGCGCCAATTGACGACGGATTGAAACTCGCGGTAGCTCCTGCGGGCAAGCCGGATGCGGAAAGTATTATCGACGAATTGAAGCTTCCGGAAGTGGTCGTCGTGATCGTCGACATGCCCGAGCTTCCCTGCGGAATTGTCAGCGCAGATGAAGAGGCCGATAGCGAGAAGTCGCCGCTGACAGGAATCGTCGCATACAGCGCGAAATCGTCGACGACAAAGGAAGTCTTTAATTTCGAGTTCTCAACTCCGATCAAATAAGCTTGAATTGTTTGCCCTTTATATGAAGTCACATCGAACGAGACCTGCCGGTATCCCGCATTGGCATTGAGATTCGAGTAGGTGGCCAGGGTCGTCAGCACGGTGCCTGATGCATTTCGAATCTGGACCTTCAGAGTGTCATTCGCAGTGTTCGCCGTTTCAGCCGTGTCGATGTGCAACCAAAACGACAGCGTTGCCTGCGCCGCATTCGCCGGCATCGTCACTTGCTGTTGCAGCGTATCCGTGTGCGCCGACCCGTAACCATCCAGCCAGGCTTTCCACGATCCCGTGTGCGGCGCTTCCGAAGTTGAATTGTTATCGATGACCGCCGGCGTCACCGTCCATGGCGAAGGATTCGTAGATCCATTCTCGAACCCAGCGTTGCCAAGCAACTGTTGCGTCGTGGTGTTGCTGATAGTCAAATTGATCGCGGTCGAATGCGTCTGTCCGCCACCTGCGCCGCTGATGATTATGCTGTAGGTCCCCATCGGCGTCGTCGCATCGACATTGATCGTCAACGTGGAGGCACCGCTGCCGGGGGCCGCGATGGTTGAGGGACTAAAAGTTGCCGTGGCGCCCGCGGGTAATCCCGAAGTTGAAAGCGCAATCGAAGAATTGAAATTTCCTGAGAGGACAGAATTAATCGTCGCCGTCCCCGAAGTGCCCTGGGCAATCGTCAGCGAAGAAGTCGAGGACGAGATCGAGAAATACGGGTTGAAAATGATGTCGATAATCGGATGCAGCTCGACGCCATTCGGGGCCACTCCTTCCTGGCCTTCGAGGTAATCGAAGAAGCCGACGCCGGTAATTTGTACCGGCATATCCGCGTTTTGAAAACTGGCAGTCGCCGTGAAGACTGCGTCGAATTGCGCACGCGCGTGGGCGATGCCCGCGGCCAAAGGACTGCCCGGACCGACGCATCCAGGATCGGGAATCTCAGCGATCATTGTGTGGCCCGCGTCATCGGCCAGGACCATGTGATAATCGGAATCGTAAGCGCGCACATATTTTTTCAACGTGGCGTTCAAAACCCAAACCGTAGTTTCGGTTGGTTGCACGCGACGATCGTCCGGAATGGGATTCGGCGCTGTGATGGCCAACAAACTGGTGATCGTCGTGCTGGTTTTCGAGCCGAGGTTCAGTAAGCTCGCGTCCTGATCAGTTCCAGTCTTCACTGACCAGCGCTCAACTCCGCACTGCGCGAAAGTGCGGGCGGAACCACCCGCCAGCAGAATGGCGCCAAGCGATAATATATAGAAGACGCTCTT
>QHXG01000267.1:11032-23544 GCA_003222845.1 Acidobacteriota bacterium
AAGACGCTCTTCATGAACGCGTTTGGAGTGCCAACTCGGGCGCCTTTGGATTCGCAGCATCGATCGTCTTATCGAGACAAGCGCTCAACTCTTCGGCCAAGGCGCTGACGTGCGGCGGTTTGATGATGTTGATGTGATTGCCGGGAATCTCATGGCTTTCAATTTCTCCGTGTACCAACTCGCACCAACCATCATGCAGATCATAATCAGACGTGAGATCACTGGCGAGAAAGAGCGTCACGTTGCCCGCATAGGTTCGCGGCACATAATCCTTCACGGCGGCGAAGTTAATCTCCTCAATGTTCTGCAACACCGGCGGCAGCGGTTTGCCGATCTTTTTGTAGATTTTGTATGCGCGGCGATAGAGTTTGTGTTTCGCTTTTTGAGGCGCGTAGGCCAGCTTGTTGAGAACATATCCGAGCTTCTCTCGCCCCTTGAGTTGGCGCAGGTTGGCAAAATGAGTATCGAGTTTTCTTGCGGAACGATCGAATTTTTGGCGCCACGAGCCGGAGCCCGGTAGCAGCTTGAAATAACCCGCCGGATAAGTATCGAGCAAAGCCAATAGCCCGACCCTTTGTCCCTGTTCGGCAAGCTGGCAGGCCATCTCGAACGCGATCGTGCCGCCCGAAGAACGCCCGCCGATCATATATGGCCCCTCAGGTTGCACCTCGCGCATCTCGCGAATGTAATGCGAGGCCATCTCCTTGATAGTCGTGTGCGGCTCTGACTTTCCGTCCAACCCTTTCGCCTGCAGTCCGTAGAAAGGTTGATCGGGATCAAGCAGCCGCGCGAGATCACGATACTCGAGCACATTGCCGCCGGCGGCGTGAACACAGAAGAAGGGCTGTCGCGAGCCTCCCTGAATCATGACCAGCGACGACCACGCGGCTTGCCATCCTTCGTCACGCAGCACGCGCGCAAGCTGTTTCACTGTGGGCGCCTGAAACAGCATGGCCAGCGGCAGATTCTTTGCAAATGATTTTTCGATTTGCGCAAATAGTCGCACCGCGAGCAACGAGTGGCCGCCGAGGTCGAAAAAGTTGTCATCAACGCCGACCGGGCGCACATTCAAAACCTTCTCCCAAATTCTGGTGAGCTTCAGCTCAAGCTCATCACTCGGAGCTGCAAAGCCCCGGGCGGATTTCGGCATGAAACCATTCGTCGACGGCAAAGCGCCGCGATCAACTTTGCCCGTTGGCGACAAGGGCAATTTTTCGAGGACCACAAACAGCGAAGGCACCATGTGATTCGGCAACTTCTGCTGTAAAAAGTCGCGCACCTCATCGACCTTGAGTTCGCGGTCTTCGCGAGCCGTCAGGTACGCGACCAAATGCTTGTCGCTTTCATCCTTGCGAGCGACGACGACCGCCTCCCGCACGGAAGGATGATCGGCTAGCGCCGCTTCAATCTCGCCCAGCTCAATGCGGAAACCGCGGACCTTAACCTGATTGTCGATGCGCCCAATGAATTCGATCTCGCCGGTCGTGCGATAGCGAACGAGGTCGCCGGACTTGTAGAGACGGGCGTTGGATTGGCTCGAAAAAGAATCGCGAACGAACCGCTCGGCATTCAACTCCGGACGATCCAGATAACCTTGCGCGAGTCCATCGCCGCCGATGTAAAGCTCTCCCGGCACGCCGATCGGCGCCGGATTCAGATAACGATCGAGCACGTATACTGAGGTGTTCGAGATCGGATAACCGATCGGCACAGAGCCGTTGACGCGCGTCAGATCGTCAACCGGAAAGCAGGTGGTAAAGGTCGTGTTCTCTGTCGGGCCATAACCGTTGATGAACCGGCAACCCTTCAATTCTTCGCAAACCTTCCGCACGTGCTGAACCGACAAGACATCTCCCCCGGCCAGCAACTGTCGCAGGCCGCGAAGATCTTCGAGGTGGTCATCGACCATCAAATGAAACAGACCAGCGGTAAGCCAAAGCGTGGTCACGTCGTAGCGTTTGAGCGCGTCGCCCAATTCTTTCAGCGACGCCTTGCCCGCAGGCATCAGCGCCAGGCGCGCGCCGTTCAGGAGACTGCCCCAAATCTCAAACGTCGAAGCGTCAAAAGAAACCGGCGCATACTGAAGAAAAACTTCATCGGCTGAAAAGCTTGCGTAGTTCGTGTTCTTGACCAACCGCACGACATTGCGGTGCATCACTGCGACGCCCTTCGGCTTGCCCGTCGAGCCGGAGGTGTAAATTACGTAAGCGAGGTTGTCAGCCGTCGTCTCGACTTTCGGATTGTCCGCGCCTTCGAAAGCAAGCTCAGTCGATAGATCGTCGACGCAGATCGTTTCCATCGCCCTGGCCGGCAAATCTTTCAGCAACCCTCTCTCAGTCACAAGCGCCGAGGCGCGCGAATCTTCGAGCATGAATTCAAGCCGCGTCTTCGGATACTCCGGATCGAGCGGCACGTAAGCGCCGCCGGCTTTCAGAATCGCCAACAGCGCGACGATCATCTCCGGCGATCTCTGCATGCAGATGGCTACTCGCGTATCAGCGGCGACCCCGCATTTGCGCAGGTAATGCGCCAGCCGATTCGCTTGCGAATTCAGTTCGCGATAGCTCAATTGCCGGTTGTCGCAGATTAGCGCGACCGCATCAGGCGTCCTTTCGACCTGCTGCTCGAACAATTCCTGAATGCATTTGTTGGCCGGGTAATCGGTCCTGGTGTCGTTCCACTCCACCAACAACTTGCGACGCTCGGCTTCACTCAAGAGCGGCAGCTCGGAAATTTTCTGTTCCGGATTGGCCACAATTCCTTCCAGGAGATTTTGAAAGTGGCCCATCAGGCGTTCGATCGTGTCTGAATCGAAAAGGTCGGCATTCGATTCGAATAGGCAGACCAGTTGCTCGTCTCGCTCGACGATGTCCAGCGTGAGATCGAAGTTCGCCATGATATTGCCGACGCGGAAATGCTCGACCTCGAGGCCTTTGAGCTGGAGTGGCTGGATGTCTTCGCTCTGAAGCACGAACATCACCTGAAACAGCGGGTTATGCGCGAGCGTCCGTTCTGGCTGCAACTCTTTCACCAGACGCTCGAACGGCAAGTCCTGATGCGCGTATGCGCCCAGCGCGACTTCTTTGACGCGGCTCAGCAGATCCCGCAACGTAAGCTCGCCCGAGACACTGGTGCGCATGGCGAGCGTGTTGATGAAGAGGCCTATCAGATCTTCGGTCTCCGGCATCTGGCGTCCCGCGATGGGTGTGCCCACAACGATGTCTTCCTCGCCCGTGTAGCGATGCAGCAGAACCTGAAACGCCGCCATCAGGGTCATGAAGAGCGTGACGTTTTCTTTCCGGCAAAGCTGTTTCAGATCGTGGGTAAGCTGCTTTGATAAAGAGATCGTGTGCTGCGCGCCGCGGAAAGCTCGATATGCCTGGATACTCGGACGCGGATGATCGGCGGGCAATTCCAGCACTGGCGGTAGCGTTGCGAATTGTTTCTTCCAGTAAGCGAGTTGAGATTGGTAAACGTCACCCTCGAACCATTCACGCTGCCAGATGGAATACTCTGTGTATTGGATTGGCAATTGCGGTAACGGTGACGGCTGTCCATCAACGAGTGCTTGGTACAGCGCCGACAACTCACGCTGAAAAATTCCTACCGACCAACCATCAGTTACGATGTGATGAGTCGTGACGAGCAGAATGTGCTCTCTTTCTCCCAGCCGCAGCAGCAAGCTTCGGATCAAAGGTCCTTGCGAGAGATCGAAAGGCCGTCCCGCTTCGTCTTCCAGAAGACGTTGCGCTTCGGCATCGCGATCCGGCTGCGGGACTTCGATTAAATCGATGATGGACATCTCGAGCGCCAGACTTTTTGCCACCACCTGCTTGGGCGATCCATCCACGATGCCGAACGTTGTCCGCAACGCGTCATGACGCGCAACCACCATATCCAGCGCGTTCTTCAACGCCGCCACATCCAAATTGCCGGTCAATCGCACGACCATCGGCGTGTGATACAGCGACGTTCCTGGCATCAGTTGGTTCAGGACCCAGAGACCCTGCTGATTGTATGAAAGCGGCGCGGACTCGCGATTGGACTGTCGCGGGATCGTCATGCTCCTGGCCGATTGGCGACGATTCTTTCGCATCAAACGCAATTCGAGCAGCGACCGCTTAGCGGGCGAGAGCGCAGCCAATTGTTGGGCGAGGTGCGATTGGTCAGACGATGTGATTCGAGTGCTCATTTTAATCTTGCGGTCTATGCCACGAGGGCTTCATCGATTTGCGTCTCACTGGCAAATCGGGCCCGTGCCGCTTCCTCCGTCAGACTTTCCAGTTCTTCCAGCAGTGCAAGCAGTTCGCGTTGGGCGTCGTTCTGCGCGCCACGTGTATTCAGCAGCATTGCCAGGCCCGCAATCGTCGGCGCCTCGAACACATCGACCATGCACAGCTCGATATCCAGAACATTTCTTATGGTCGAGACCACCTTCGCGGCCAGCAACGAATGCCCGCCCAAATCAAAAAAGTTTTCGTGTATGCCGATTTGATCCATCTTCAAAACTTCTCGCCAGGCGTCAGCCAGCATTGCTTCAAGTGGAGTGCGAGGCGGAACCAGACTTTCGTCCGGCTCCAGGCGAGTGGTGTTCGGCTCGGGAAGTGCTCGACGATCGATTTTTCCATTGGGCATCAATGGCAACGACTCGATCATTCCGAACCCGGCAGGCACCATATAGGAAGGCAGCTTGGCTTTCAGAAAGTTGCGCAACTCCCTGATAGCGACCGATGCTCTCGCCGCCACGACGTACGCCACCAAACGCTTATCGCCATCGGTGTCTTCGCGCAAAATCACCACACAGTCACTAACGTCACCGTGGCTTCGCAAAGCCTCTTCGATCTCTTCCAACTCGACGCGGAAGCCGCGAATCTTGATCTGATTGTCGGCCCGTCCCAAAAACTCAATATTTCCATCGGCGCGATAGCGGACGAGATCGCCGGTCTTGTAGAGCTTCTCGCCTTGGAGGTCGCTGAAAGGATTGGCAATGAATTTTTCGGCGCTAAGCTCGGTCCGCTTGATGTAACCACGCGCCACGCCAGCGCCTCCAAGATGCAACTCTCCGGCCACGCCGATAGGAACAGGTTGGAGGAACTGATCCAAAACATAGGCAGTTGTATTCGCAATCGGCCGCCCGATCAGAACAGTGCGCATGGCATCGCTTTCATCGTCACCCACGTCACACAAGGTGACTGCAACGGTCGTCTCGGTTGGACCATACGAGTTCACCAGCCGCACTGCGTCGCCAACGACTCTCTTCCACGCGTGAACACGTTTCGGCAGGGCCTTTTCGCCGCCGATGATTACCAGTCGCACCGATGTGGGGAGCGTCAACTTCTCAGCGCTGAGAGCGTCGGTTAGGTCGTGCCAGTATGCCGTCGGCAGATCGAGCACCGAGATTTTCGATTCGTCGCAGGAGCGTAAAAAGTCACGCGCGGAGCTGATCATCGCGTCCGTTCGCAAAACGATGGTCGCTCCACAAGCCAGTGCCGGATAGATCTCTTCGGCGCTCAAATCGAACGAGAGCGAAGCAAACTGCAAAATACGGTCTTCACGTTTGATCGCGTATCCTCGCGTCGCGGCCAGCGTGAAATTCACGATCTGGCGGTGCTCGATCATCACGCCTTTCGGATTTCCGGTGGAGCCCGACGTGTAGATCGCGTATGCGAGGTTCGTCGCCTCGACTGGAGACTTGAGATTTTCGTCGCTCTGTTTCGCGATGCTTTGCAATCGGTCGTCGATGCAAACAACCGTAGCGTGGCTACTCGGAATATCTTTCGCCAGACTTCGTTGGGTTAGCACCAGCCGCAATTCCGCGTCTTCGATCATGAAGGCAATGCGACCGCGCGGATATTTGGGATCCAGCGGCACATATGCTCCGCCGGCTTTCAGCACGCCGAGAATTCCCACTAACATCTCTAGAGATCGTTCGACGCAGATTCCCACCAGAATTTCGGGACCGACGCCTTGCTCTTGCAGATAATGCGCCAACTGATTGGCGCGCCTATTCAACTCACCATAAGTGAGACCCTCGCCTTGAAACTCTGCGGCGATGGCGTTGGGAGTCCTGGCTACCTGCGCCTCGAACAGTTGATGGAGGCAAATGTCTGCGGGAAAATCAACCCGCGTGTCGTTCCATTCAATCAATAATCGATGACGCTCGGCGTCTGAGAGCAGCGGCAACTCGGCGATGTGCTGTGCCGGATCGGCGACCATTGCCGCCAATAGATTTTGAAAATGTTCCAACATGCGCTCGATTGTTTCCGGCGCGAACAAGTCCTTTTTGTATTCAAGCGCAACTCTTAGTTCATCTTTCTCTGCTTCTACGTCCAGGCTGAGATCGAATTTTGACGATGCGTTCTGCAACTTGAGCGGCGTCAGCTTCAATCCTTCTACTACCAGGGTTGGCTCTGGTTCGCTCTGCATCGCGAACATTACCTGAAACAACGGCGAACGATCGATTTTGCGTTCGGGGTTCAGTTCTTCCACCAGCTTTTCAAACGGCAGCTCTTGATGCGAGAACGCGCCCAGAACCGTCTCGCGCATGCGAGCGAGGAATTCGCGGAAGCTTGGATTGCCCGAGGCGTCGCCGCGAAAAACCAGCGTGTTTACGAAAGCGCCAATAAGATTTTCGGTTTCGAGCATCGAGCGGCCCGCAACGGGGGACCCGACGACGATGTCTTCCTGCTTCGTATAGCGATACAGCAAGGCTTGAAAAGCGGCGAGCAGAGTCATGAACAACGTCGTACCTTCGCGTTGGCTCAAGTCCTTGAGCGAGTTGCCAAGCTCCTCGGGCAACTTAGCCGAGATCCGCGCGCCTTCCATATTTCGGGTTGAGGGCCGCGGAAAATCCGTCGGCAGATCCAGCGTGGTTGGCGCATCGGCAAGCTTCTCTTTCCAATAATCGAGCTGTCGTTCAAGTATCTTGCCTTGTAGTCGGCGCCGCTGCCATATCGCGAAGTCCGCATATTGAATCGGCAACTTAGGCAGCTCGCCGCTTGGTGCGTAGAGAGCGGCGATTTCCCGATGCAGCAAGCCGATCGACCATCCGTCGCAAATAATGTGGTGGATCGTGATTAGGAGTACGTGCTCGACTGCGCTCAACTTCAGCAATTTAAAACGCAGTAATGGACCTTGGCTCAGATCGAAAGGCATTTCTGCCTCAACAGCATGTGTGCGCTCAATCTCAGTTTCCTGATCGCCGGATGAGAGCAAGCCAAGATCGCAGATCTCCAGAGTGATCGCCTGCGGTGGCGCGATCACCTGAATCGGTGAGTCGCTGATCGTGACAATGTTGGTCCGGAGAACTTCGTGACGCGCTACGATTGTCTCCAGAACGCGCTGTAACCTTTGCATATCGAGGACGCCGGTAATCCTGATCGCTGTCCGAACGTTGTAAGCAGAACGGTTAGGCGCCGCCTGATCGAGCAGCCAGAATTGCTGCTGCGTGAATGAGAGCGGGGCGGTGCCGTTGCGCTCAAAAGGTTGTATCGACCAGGAGAGCGCTTGATCATTTTGTTCGTTTAGGTTCTTAACCGCGGCAGCGAGGGAAGCGACTGTCGGATGCTCGAATAAGAGACGCAGCGGCGTTTCGATCGCCAACTCACTGCGCAGGCGCGAAATTACTTGGGCAGCAAGCAACGAATGGCCGCCCAACTCAAAGAAGTTATCGTTGACACCGACGTGCTCAACGCGCAACACGTTTGACCAAATTGCTGCCAGCCGCTGCTCGGTTTCATTTCGCGGCGCCAGATATTCACTGGACAATCTGGCTCTCATCCGATCGGGATCGGGCAAAGCGAGTCGGTCCACCTTTCCATTTGCCGACAAAGGGAGCGCGTCGATCACTATGAACGCCGCCGGAACTAAATACTCGGGCAACTGTGCGCTCAACGATTTTCGCAACTCGCCGGCGTTGGGCGCCTTTCCATTAGCAACCAGATAGGCAATCAGCCTTTTATCGCCGTCGGCATCATCGCGCGCGACGACCACGCACTCGCGAACTGATGGATGACTCGTCAACGCCACTTCGATTTCGCCCAACTCGACCCGAAAGCCGCGTAGCTTGACTTGCTGATCGCGCCGGCCGGCAAATTCGATCTTCCCATCCTCACGCACGCGCGCCCAGTCGCCAGTCCGATAGAGTCGCGCGTCGGTTTGTTCGCCGAACGGAGGCGGAACGAATTTCTGAGCGGTCAGTTCCGAACGATTCAGGTAACCGCGACCGACACCGGCGCCACCTATGTACAATTCGCCGGCCTCGCCGACATCACAGAGGCGCTGTTGTTCATCGAGGACGTAAATCTCGGTGTTGGCGATGGGTGTTCCGATGGGAATGATTTCAAGGTTTCCGTCGACCTGCTCCGGAATGCGATACAGACAAACGATGCCCGCGGTTTCAGTCTGTCCAAACATGTGCACGTGCCGGGCGGGATGCTGAAACTGTCTCATCCACGTCTGCGGAATGTCCGATAACAGCGGCTCACTGGCGGAAAGGATCAGACGTAGTTGATTGTCGAGCAAGCAATCTCTCTCTTCGTCGTCGAGGCTGACGAGAATCGTCGTGCAGTTGCGCCAAAACGACGGCACCGCATCCATCACGGTGACGCGGCGTTCCTTGATCATCGCGAACAGCGCCAGCGGATCTTTTCGTTGCTCCGAATTCGCGATCACCACCGCGGCGCCTTGCGACAGCGGCAGCATCAATTGACGGCGCGAAGACGAAAATGCGATCGAGGCAGTGTGCAGATAGAGATCGTCGCGGCCAATCTTCAGCTCGTGATCGAGGGCAAGCAGATAGTTGGCCAAATTCCCGTGCGTGATCATCGCGCCCTTGGGCCGGCCCGTCGATCCGGAGGTGTAAATCACATAAGCCAAATCATCCGGCGATGGTCCATCAGACAGATTCTCCCTGGACTCTCTTGAAATCCTAGGCCAGTCCTGATCGAGCATCACAACCCGCGGCTCATTCCCCTCTCCCAACGGGAGAGGGGGATGATCTTGGCTCTGAAACTTTCGCGGGAGTCTCTTTTCGAGACTAGACTTCGTCAACACGAGAGTTGGCTGCGCATCTCCAAGCATGAAAGCTAAGCGCTCAGTCGGGTATTCCGGATCCAGAGGTAAGTAAGCGCCGCCGGCTTTGAGGATTCCGAGAATGCCTATCGCCATTTCCAGCGAGCGATCGATGCAAATCCCAACCAGCGATTCGGGCCTCACTCCCAAAGCGCGCAAATGGCGCGCGAGTTGATTGGCGCGGGCATTCAGTTCTCCAAACGTGAGCGTCTCATGGCCGCAGAAGACGGCAGTCTTATCGGGTTCCGGTGCGGCTTGGTCTTCGAACAGGCGCGGGAATGGCCGTTCAGTAAAACGAGCCATCCGCGGACCTCGAACCTGGGCCGACGAAACGGATACGACGTCAGATATGTTCTTTGGCGCGAGACTGGACGTCTCGATCTTTGGGTTAGACATGTCTGGCAGCACTCTGAAGGTATTTTGAACCACCTAGGGCAGCGTGATTTTCATTTTTTGGCTATTTCAGAATTCTCCTTGCTGATTTCGATAATGGCGCCAACTTTCCGCTTCAGATCGGTCTGAATAGAGAGATAGATGTTTCCCTGATCGTCAAGCGTTACTCCTTGAACGTTCTTGAGTTGCCCGCCAAAGGCCGCGATAGTTTTCAGCTCTTCGTTGGGTGTGTAGACATAGAGCTTGTTGTTGTGACTGTCGGTAATGTAAAGCGAACCCTTCGCGTAGAAGATTGTCTCCGGCGAAAAGGAATCTTTACGATCGACAAGGCGGTGCAGTTTCTTTTCGCCGTCCAGCAAATAGAGCACGTCGTCTTCGTTGTCTGCGATGTAGAGATTGCCGCGATCGTCAAAGACCATACTCTCAGGCTTGGTAATCCCGTATTCTTTCCCCAGAAACTCAGAGACCTGGCCATCACGCGTGACGCGGAACACTTCGTGTTGCTCGCCATCGCCGACCAAAAGCGATCCGTCAGGGGCGAGCGCGATGCCTTCAGTAGAAATTAGACCCTTGTCCTTGCCGGCCACGAGTCGCGGCGTGCCATTGGCCGTGAATTCCCAAAGGCCGCCGGCATCGTCATCGGTGAAAAAGATGTTGTCCTGAGAGTCGATAACTAGATCTTCGGGAGACTCCGTGCCAAAGCGAGAATCGATCAGCGTCTTCAAGCCATCCTGCTTGGTCCAGGATTCGAGCGCGACGCCGCCCTCGTCCGCGAAATAGAGTTTTCCCTTGTGCCAGACGATTCCATCAGGCGATCCGAATTTTATCTTATTGTTATTCGCAAAAAGCACCGCCTTGTACGACTCGTCCGTCATGACGACCAAGCCTTCCTTCTGAACCTTGCAGGAAGTCAGAAAGACGAGAGCGCAGGCAATGATCCAAGTGCTTATTAGTCTCATAGAAGTACTTCGCTTCATAATGATCCTTAACTCATGCCCAACAGCACGTGCCTTCGCATTGCCGCCAGCAATCCCAGAAACGCTCTGACGTGGATCATTGTGCTGGAGACTTCGAAAGCTACGGCGAAGACGAGCGCGCTGGACAACGCGCTGTAGCTCAGCGTTAAGCCGGCGAGTTTGTCGAGCCAGCTACTGAATCTCTTTCTGAGGGCGTACTGGATGATTGTTACTTCGGCGATGGCAACTCCGGCGCCGGCGGCGATATCCAGCGGCGTGTGTTGCGCGCCAATCATCTTGCCCATGAGAATTACCAGGATGGTCCAACCGAGCGCGATCAATCCCAGGCGGCGCGAAGCCAGCCAGATGCCGAGCGAGATCGCGATGAAGAAACCGGCGTGGTCGCTGGGAAACGATCCCAAGTCGTTGGTTTCGACGTCGCCATTTACCAGCGCGCGATATTCCTTCTGGCTGGTTTCATCCAAAGGCACGCGCACCGGCATGCGCTTCATTTCGACGAGCTGATCTCCTTCGAGCCGATAGATTTTGCGCGACTGAATCTCCGGCCTTGGCAGGAAGATGGTGTGCGACAGGACTTTGGTGGTAGCGATCACGCAGACCGCAGCGATTAACCCAACAATCAGAATCTTGCGACGCGTCGTGGTTCCGTTCGTTGTCTTTCCGCCATACCAGGCAGCTAGAAAGCAACAACCAATCACGCCGGCTTTCGCCAGATCGTTGTCCCGAAAAAACGCAACCGTGCTGTCGAACAACCACGATCGGCCCGCCAGGCCGTTAATACCCAGCAGCAGACGATCGTTTAAGTCCGCCAGCGTCGTTATGAGCGAAGCGAGAATGGATGAAAGAACAACTGCGCTGACCAATTCGTTTGCCTCCCAAATCAATTCAACTCTCATGAGATAAAGGTTCAAAACGCCAAACTTGCCAGAAATCTAAGCCGGCGCAACGTCCTGATCCCAACCGGGTTAAATCGAACTTGGATAACGATCGGCCTTCGCCCACACGACGCGCCAATTAGCGCCAGCCAAGCACGGAACCTGCTTGCTATTAATCATTTAACCGTACGGGAGGTTCTTTAGGTCTAAGAGTCCTGAGGACTGATTCACATGACCGCTTCAATCGCGCGCCACTGCTCTTCCGAAATCTATCCGCCTTCAAAGCTTCCCCCGGTCCTGACCCGGCGGACACTTTCGTCAACGCGCAATGTCGCTGAGCTGGTCGCCGCACAGGCAGCGTCAGCGCCAAACCAGCTCGCCGTTGCTGACAACGGCACGGTAATGACTTATGGCGAAATGGATGCGCACGCGAACCGGTTGGCCAACTATCTCATTGCGCTCGGTGTTGGGCCGGAAACAATTGTGGGACTTTGTCTGGATCGGTCACCGCTATCGATCATGGGCGCACTCGCGGTTCTCAAGAGCGGCGGCGCCTTTCTGCCACTCGATCCGGCCTCTCCGGTCGAGCGACTGCTGTTCATGCTGAATGATGCGCAGCCGAGCGTGGTAATGACTCGCGATTCAGAAGCAAAGAACATCTCGCGTGGTCCATGGAAGGTTTTGAGTATCGATAGTGATCGAACGTACGAAAATTATTCCGCTGATACGCCCGCAACCACATTCCGGAGCGAGCAACTCGCTTATGTCATCTATACGTCAGGCTCAACCGGACAACCAAAAGGAGTTGAGATTACGCACGCCAGTTTGCTGAACCTCATCTCGTGGCACCGAACGGAATTCGCCGTGACGTCGACGGATCGAGGAAGCCATCTGGCCAGCATAGGATTCGACGCGGCTGTCTGGGAGGTGTGGCCCTATCTCACGGCGGGCGCGAGTTTGCATCTACCTGACGCCACCACGCGCGTGTCGCCGGAACACCTTCGCGATTGGTTAGTGAAAGAACGGATCACTGTAAGCTTTCTGCCGACGGCGTTGGCTGAACCTGTGATAGCTTTGGAATGGCCCACGCAAACGGCACTGCGCTTCCTCTTGACGGGCGCGGACACTCTGCATCGTTATCCGACCAGCACTTTGCCTTTCGAGTTGGTCAACAACTATGGCCCGACGGAATGCA
>QHXG01000001.1 GCA_003222845.1 Acidobacteriota bacterium
AGCCGATCAGCACCAAGAAAAGGATCCGTCCCCATGTCAGTAGCCGTCGTTGCCAAGGACCCACTTAAAGAGCTGGAAAACTTTCTTGCCTCGCAGGTGAAGCTCGTAGAACGCCGTGGGGACTTCGATATGAATGATGAGCCGGAAGAGGGCGCGCTTGCTCCCTTTCCGGAACTCTACAGCGCGCTTTTGTTCCTGAAAGAAACTCTCTGGGATCGATGGCGCAGAGCCGATCGGGAGGCCCTCAATTGTCAGAGGCGGCATCGTCGTTTGGCGCGTATCGCTATCGCGACCGGCACGGCTGCTATCCTTCTAGCCATCCTGCAACTGTCGATCAAGTTGACGGCGCCAGGTCTGACCGTGGTTGGCCTCATGCTTGAAGCAATAGCCATCGCCGCTGCCGTAGTCGCGGTTGCGGTTGGCTTTTGGGCTAAGTTTGATCGCCGCTGGCTGGCGCAACGCCATCTTGCTGAGCGCCTCCGTATGCTCAAATTCCGTGCGCTGGAGCAACTTTGGTGCTACGAAACATCGACATGGCGTAGCTCGATTGAAAAGCAAATCTCCGACCTCAAAGGCATTGAGGATCCAAAGACGATCAAGGAAAGGATCGAGAACTGGTCGACCGAAGAATTGATTGAGCCTGATCTCGCAACTTCTCTGACGTGCGAGCCTGAGCGCAGTTTGTTGGATGCGCTGACACTTTACTACCGCTTCAAACGGGTAGAATACCAAGCGGATTACTTCGACCGGCGGCGAAGAGATTTCAAAAGAGAAACAGGCCATTGGTTGAATCTGAGTCTTCCCTTATTTCTCATCGGTGTCGGCTGTGTGATTGCCCACTTCGCGCTGGAATACGTCGCGAATCGCAGTGGGAGCGAGGCGCTGAAACAGCTATTAGAAGACCTTGCCGTTTGGTTCGTGGCCCTGGCAGCCATGATTCCGGTCCTGAGTCTTGGTATCCGCGCGTGGTTCGCAGCCTTCGAGTTGCCGCGGAGCGCCAACCTCTTTGGCGCTAAGCACAGGGCACTCAAGCATCTGATCAATCAGCTTGAGCAAGATTCGGGCAAAGTGTTGCCGACCCTTCATCACCTGGCCCAGACTGAACATTTCCTCGAACATGAGCATCGCGAGTGGCTGCGGCTGCTTTCCGATACTGAGTGGTTTTTGTAATTGTGGATGAGCCCGGTGCCGTGAGAATCAACTGAGCGCAGCGCAAGAACTGATCCGTGAAGTAGGCAAGGAAGCTTTTGAAGAAAACGGCGACTGGTGAGCATGCGCCGCGAGCGAAGCATCGAAGTGCCGCGAGGATAGGCGCTTCCTTCTGAAGGTTCGATGAGATTTTACAGAGGGCGCCTAACTCTGAATAACGATCGTGACGTGCTCGTTTATTTACCGCCGGGTTATGGTGCAAACGGGACGAGACATTTTCCGGTTTTCTACCTGCACGATGGGCAGAATTTGTTCGACGGCGCCAGTTCTTTTATTCCGGGCCAGGAATGGCGCGTCGATGAAGTCGCGCAGTCTTTGATCGCCTCGGGAAAGATCGAGCCGCTGATTATCGTCGGCATCTACAATGCTGGCGTGGAACGCGTCAACGAGTACACCGCGGCGCAGGATCCGAAATACAAAGCTGGAGGTAAAGCTGATTTGTACGAATGGTATATATGATCCAACAAGCATCCGTCCGCCTCTGGTTGGCAATCGCAATTCTGTTTGTGGCTCTTCCAAGTGCTAAAGCTCAACAGCCTACTCCAACGCCGCGCCCTGGACGTTCCTATAGCACTGAAGAATTGCCGAAGACACCGCCGCCCGCTGGCCCAAAAGGGCAATCGCCGGTGACCTTCTCAAACATCACGGCCCAGACCAAGATCAATTTCAAACATCAAGGGTCGCCGACATCGGTCAAATATTTATTGGAAACTATGGGCGGCGGCGTGGCGATTTTTGATTACGATAACGATGGCCGCATGGATCTATTTTTCACGAACGGCGCCCTGCTGAAGGACCCAATGCCGAAGGTCGCCATGCCCGATAAGAATGATCCCAGCTTCTGGAATCGGCTTTATCACCAGAAAGCAGATGGCACGTTTGAAGACGTCACTGACCGCGCTGGCTTGAAGGGCGACGCGTTCAGCATGGGAGTTGCCGCGGGCGATTACGATAATGATGGCTATGTCGATCTTTACGTCACGGGATATGGCGCGAACCATCTTTATCACAACAATGGCGATGGGACTTTCACCGACGTAACGGTGAAGCTGGGTGTTGGGTGCAATGGCTGGTCAACCAGCGCGGGATGGATTGATTACGATCGCGATGGAAGACTGGATCTGTTCGTCGCGCGGTATCTCGACTGGAACTTTGAAAAGGGCGCGATCCTCTGCGGCGATAGCAGAGGAACGCGTGCGTATTGTCATCCTGAAAATTTCAAAGGGACGACGAATGTTCTTTATCATCAAAAACCAGACGGCACTTTCGAAGACGTCAGCGTCAAGGCGGGAGTCTCCGATCCTGACGGCAAGGCCCTCGGCGTTGCTCTTGCCGACTTTGACAACGATGGCTGGCCCGATATCTTCGTCGCCAACGACAGCGTGCGTCAGTCGCTCTATCGCAACAAAGGCGATGGCACCTTTGAAGACATCGGCGTTTCAGCCGGCGCGGGTTATGACGAAGACGGGAAGACTTTTGCGGGCATGGGCGTCGACGTTGGCGATTATGACAACGATGGCTACCCGGACGTGTTCATCACAACTCTTTCATATCAAACGTATGCGCTCTATCACAACAACGGGGACCTGAGCTTCACTTACGCGACGAAGGCTTCAGGCGTGGGCCAGATCACGCTGCTAAATTCGGGTTGGGGAACACACTTTATCGATGCGGACAATGATGGGCTGCGCGATATTTTTGTGGCCCAGAGTCACGTGCTGGATACAATCGAGAAGTCGACAGGCTATCTGAAGTACAAGCAGACGGCGCTCTTGATGCGAAATGCGGGTAAGGGGTTTGTCGACGTGTCGGCGACGGCAGGGCCCGGGTTCGACCTGCCGATCGTGGCGCGCGGAGCAGGCTTCGGAGATCTGAACAACGACGGACAAGTGGACATCGTGCTTGGAGTGCTCAGCAGCTCGCCCGTTATCTTGCGCAATAATGGAACCAAAAATCATTGGCTGGGAATTCGACTGGTTGGCAGCAAATCAAATCGCGACGGTATCGGAGCGCGCGTGGTGGTTACAGACACGCATGATCGCCGTCAGATTTTCGACGTCTCGACCGCCGGCAGCTACCTTTCATCGAGCGATTCGCGAATTATCGCCGGGCTTGGAACAGCAACAGTCAAGAACATCGAAGTGCATTGGCCCAGCGGACTCAACCAAAGACTTACGCCCGCCGAGATCGATAGCTACTTGACTATTTATGAACGCGACGCAAAGAACGGAAAGTGATAAGATCACCATCCTGCATTAATATTCGAATCAATCACTCGTTAACCAAAATGATTAAGATCACCTTTCATCTAATTCGTACTCAAACGCTCGGCGTATCTATCATTCTCTGTCTATTGTCATCTATCGCGCTTTTCGGACAGACGCCGCCGAAGAAGCCTGAGCCGCAACAACCCATGGGCGGAGTTTCAACGGGCGCGGCCCTGAATTACACCTCGCGACGAACGGTGGGCATCGTTGATCCCAAAGCGCCGATGGTTTTCGAAGACGCGACTGATAAGACGGCCTTGGCGAATTTCAAACATCACGCAGGATCGCCGGCCAAGGAATACATTTTTGAAGTGCCGTCAGGCGGCGTGGCAATTTTTGATTACGACGGTGATGGGCTGCCGGATATTTACCTTCTCAACGGCTCTACAGTTCCGGCCCTGCAGGGAAAGGAAAAGCCGCCGCGCGCCGCGCTTTATCACAATCTCGGCAATTGGAAGTTTGAAGATGTGACTGATAAGGCCGGCGTCGCCAACGAACGCTGGGGCATGGGCGTGGCGGTGGGCGATTACGATAACGATGGCCGGCCTGATGTATTCGTTAGCAACTTCGGAGTTTCGCGGCTGTATCACAATAACGGCGACGGCACGTTTGCAGACGTCGCTGAGAAGGTCGGCGTGGCGCGTAAGGGCTGGAGCACCGGCGCCACCTGGGGCGATTATGATGGCGACGGACGGCTGGATCTTTTCGTTCCCGGTTACCTCGACATTGATTTGAATAATCTGCCTCCGAGTCCGAAAGATGCCAACAAACCCGGCGGCGTGGGACAGAACTTCTGCCAATTTCGCGGGACGCCCGTGATGTGTGGACCGCGAAGTCTGACGGGAGAGAGCGATACGCTTTATCATCAGAAACCCGATGGCACTTTTGAAGACACCAGCGTCAAAGCCGGCGTCAATGATCCGCAAAAGTATTACGGCTTCTCTGCCGCGTTCGTGCATGCTAACGAAGACAACTTGCTGGATCTGATCGTCGTCAACGATTCAACTCCGAAACTGTTCTACATAAACAAAGGCGATGGAACTTTCGAAGAGGTCGGCTACCCGTCGGGGGTTGCTTTGAACGAGAACGGACGAGAGCAAGCGGGAATGGGAATCGCGATCGGCGATTATGACAACTCTGGCCGTGTCAGTTTCCACATTACAAACTTTTCGGACGACTCGAACGTGCTCTATCACAACGACGGCGATGCTAATTTTACCGATGTAACTTTTCTGGCCGGACTCGGCGAGATCACGCTTCCGTTTCTTGGTTGGGGCACTAGCTTTATCGATTTTGACAACGATGGCTGGTTGGATCTGATCGTTGCCAACGGCCATGTCTACCCGACAGTTGACGAGCACCAATGGGGCACCAGTTATGCGCAGCAGGCTTTGCTGTTTCGAAACCTGCGCAACGGAAAATTTGAGCGCGTAGGGGCCGCACCGAACAGCGGGCTGGCCGCAGCGTGGTGCGGGCGAGGTTTGGCGGTCGCGGACCTCGACGGCGATGGCAGACTCGACGCCGTCATTAACAACGCCGACTCAAAGCCGACCGTTTTGAAGAATGTTGCTTCGCCGGTCGGTCATTGGCTCGCGCTTCGTTTGGTTGGTGACACCGCTAAGAAGAGTCCGCGCGACGCAATCGGCGCGATCGCCTACGTGACCACCGGCAAAGTCCGTCAACGGCGGGACGTAATCAGCGGCGGAAGTTACGCTTCACAAAACGATATGACTTTGCACTTCGGTCTCGGAGCGGCGACGACCGTGGATAAGGTCGAGATTAAGTGGCCGGATGGATCGTCAGAAACAGTAAACATCTCCGGGATCGATCGAAAACTCACCATAACTGAAGGTAAAGGCGTCACTAAGTAGCTTCGTCGGCGCCCGGCTGCGGCCTCCGATCTGTCCCGGATTCTCAAAACGTTTCCAGCATAGACGTTGACTCCCTCGCCCCGTATATACTATATAAGGCCACATTCTACATACGGATTTCATAAGACAGATCTTCATAGGCCTTCAAGCTTTTCTTTTTTCTTTCAGGCAGCGGGACTAAGTCTTTCGCAAAGGGCGGTAACGTGCGACGGCTCGATTTAAAGAAGGCTCAAGCTGCGCGCTTGGGCACGATTCGCGATATCAATCGGCAGATTGTATTGAACTATGTGCGCGAACGCGAACCAATCTCGCGCGCGGAAATCGCAAGAGAAACCGAATTACAAAGATCGACTGTCTCGGCAATTGTCGATTGTTTAATCGGAGAAGGTTTGGTCGAGGAGATTGGCGCGGGCGAATCGACAGGCGGCCGCCGTCCAACGCTGTTGCGCCTGCGCACGGCTGGGGCAATCGCTATCGGCGTGGCGCTAACGCCAAGCTCTACAACGATCGCAACAAGCGATCTCGCCGGGCGGGTTCTCCGCCAGCAATCATTCCCAACCGATCCCGATCCTGATCGAATCTTTGGCCGCGTGATTGATTGTATCCAGGTTTTCCTGGAACAGAAGGACGGCGCAATCGAAGGTATCGGAGTCAACCTGCCAGGTTTAATCGATCCCTCAACTGGCGTCGCAATATATATCCCCTATTTTAAATGGCGCGATCTGCGAATCGCTGAAATGATCTCATCGCGTATCGGCTTGCCCGTATCGGTTGACAACGACGCAAACTCTGTTGCGCTCGCAGAGCTTTGGTTCGGCCGGCCGGAAGTTAGCAATGCCCGTGATTTCATACTCGTGTTGGCGGCCGACGGTGTCGGCACCGGAATCGTCTTCGATGGTCAGATTTATCGTGGCGAACGTGGCGCAGCAGGAGAATTCGGACACATGATTATCGGCACACACGCGCCGGTTCCTTGTTCGTGTGGCAACCGCGACTGCTGGGAGGCCTTTTCATCAGAACGCGCGACAATTGCTCGGTACCTGAAATTATCTGGCGAGACGGATGAAGCGCGCATTAATTTCAAAGAACTCGTAGATCGAGCATTGGCGGGCGAAGCTAACGCCGGAAAGTCGCTCGTAGACATGGCGCTGTGTCTGGGCATAGGCATATCGAATCTGATTGTCGGCTTTAGTCCCGAAGTGGTGGTCGTGAGCGGAGAAATAACCAGGGCCTGGCGCCTGATCGAAGATTCCCTGAAGCAAACCATCGAACATAGTATTCGTCGAGGGCTTCCTTCGGCTCGAATTCTACCTTCGACGCTTGGCGAAGACCCGACCCTGATGGGTGCCTTGAGTTTGGTTTTGGCGAGCAAGTTCGGTTCGACCGTGGCCGCGTGATCGGCGAACCCGTGGATTGATCGGCTTTCGAGATGAAAAGCGCCGTCCCAACACTTCCAAAAATAAATCCTGAAAAAAATTTTCATAAGGCGACAAAAGGTCTTGACAGGCCCGGAAAACTGTATTAAATACTTCGTTGGTTCTGGCAACAAACTCTTGACGCGCATTCGCAGGCGCGTTTTCTTTAAGACGTTCGCGTAAACACGCTGCTGAAGCCAAGCGGCTTTGCAGTCCTGCAATAAGGATATGAATTGGCTCGTTGCCTGCGGGTTACGAGTGCATTCGTTCATTTTCTGGTCGCATGCGAGGTTAATTATGTCTTCGATACGAAATGTCGCTCACCTGCTGGTGCGCGTTGTCATTTTTACTTTCCTGGTCGCGATCTTTGCTCTTCCAACGATGGCCCAAACTAACAAGGCCGACATTGTCGGGACAGTCACGGATACCAATGGCGCGGCAGTGCAAGGAGCGACTGTGACTATAACCAAAGTCGATACCAACAGTACGCGCACGGTGACCAGTGGCGACTCTGGCCAGTACGAAGCGCCCTTGCTGGAGATTGGAACGTACAAGGTCACGGCTACGAAGCAGGGTTTTCAAACCGTCACACAGGAGAATGTCGTTTTACAGACAAACGACAGGTTGAGAATCGATCTCACGCTTCCTCCCGGGAATGTCTCCGGAGTGGTGACCGTGACGGCGGGAGCGCCGTTGGTGGAAACCGAAACGAGTGATCGGGGAACTGTAGTTACCGGACGTGAAGTTACCGAGCTGCCACTTTCTGGACGCAACTTTACTCAGCTGGCGACGCTTACGCCCGGCGTGGCTCGTTCTGGCGGTGTTGGCAGCGTTGGTGGAACTGGTCCGGATGCTCGGCAATTCAATAATGGCGACCCGCGGGCAGGAAGTGGCGGGCCTGGCTCCAGCAATGAAAATGGCGGCACTGAGACGTCTCGCTTTGCTCGCTCAGGCGGCGGTGGATTAATAGTCAACGGTCAGCGCCCAACAAATAATAATTTCTCTCTCGACGGAGTTGACAATAACGAGCCGCAGTTTGGGACCATTGGCGTATTTCCAAATCCTGATGCGATCGCCGAGTTCAAGGTCACCACCAGTATTCCGCCGGCAGAAGTAGGGCGTGCCTCTGGTGCGGTCATTAGCACGACGATTCTGTCAGGTACAAATCAATTTCACGGTTCGGGATATTACTACGGACAAAATTCGGCACTGAATGCTTATCACCCGATACTCAAGCGGAATCGTGGTGACGCGATCGCGCGAGGCGTCACAAACCTGGCGCCATTTACAAAAGCCGTTCAGCAAATCCACGAATTTGGTGGCACCCTTGGTGGACCAATAATCAAGAACAAGACCTTTTTCTTCTTCGACTATCTGGGACAGCGTAACCACTTACCGTTTCCGGCTTCCTCGACAGTTCCCACGGCCGGATCACGTAACGGCAACTTCACTGGCTTTGCTAATCACGATTGTGATGGCGACGGCAGCAGTACCGGGGCGAATGATGGTCCGGTATGTAATCCTTTTACCGGGAAAGCGTTTCCTAATGCCACTATCCCGGACAATTTAATCAGTCCGATCTCAAAGAAGTTGTTCAATCTCTTTCCGCAGCCGACGATAAATGTTTTCAATCCCGACCAGGGTAACAATAACTTCTTCACGCAACGCAAAAACCAGGAAAGAATCAACAACTACGAATTCAAGATCGATCACAAGCTAACCCAAAAGAACTCGTTGACGGGTCGCTTCAGCAATCAGGATCTCAAGACCAATCGCGCGAATCTGCTGCCTGGCCTGCCGACCGCAGGATTCGGAGCCGGCGATGAGATTGGTAACACGCGGCAGGTGTCTGTTAGCGACACCCATACATTCAGTCCGACGATACTCAACGAGTTTCGTTTCGGCCTGACAAAGATCGACATTGGAATTTTCAACTGTGGAGTCGGCGGGGCTTGCGGAACCAGCGCGACATTCGCTAACGATATTGGATATCCGAATGCGAACGATGGCTCGCTCGAGGCTTCGGGTGGTCCCGGACTGGGAAATTTCGGTAGTGGTTTCACTGAATACCTCGGCGACGGTGGGCTGTTTCGGGTGAAGAGCAAGAATCCGTATTTTGCGGATTCATTAACGATTGTTCACGGAGCCCATGTTGCCAAAATCGGCGGCGAACTTCGCGTTCGTTACTTGAATACAATTGACGGCGGCCGCTCGGGCTTCCTGAAAGGCAACATGCAGTACGCCGACGATGCGCCGGCGTCAAATCCGTTAATTACGGGCCAGGTTTGTCCGGCAGCTTCGACCAGGATCGTATTGGTTGGCGATCCACCCGTGCCCCAGACGCAGTGCTATGTTGATAAGAATGGCATTCCTTACGGTGGGACGGCCAACGCTCAGGCCAACGAGTTGATGAGTTTGCCGGCATTTCAGGTTGACAGAGGCAAAGTGTTCGGTGGTCCCTTCAACCTGCGCACGCGGGAATACGGTTTGTTTGTGCAAGACGATTGGAAAGCAAGTCCCAGGCTGACCTTGAATTTCGGTCTTCGATACGATCTGTTTACACCGCCAACCGAGAAATCGGGTAGGACTAGCTACTACTTCCCCAACGTGAGTAAGGTGGTGGTGGCCAGTGGCGCGGGCGATCGGATTATTTCGACGGACAAGAACAACTTTGGTCCCCGATTCGGATTTGCCTACGCAGTTAACAAAGAAAAAACGATGGTGCTTCGCGGTGGCTACGGCTTGCTGTATACGCTCGACGGCACGGACTATCCGCCTTCAATTCGCAATGTTCCGTTCACGAACACAATCCACTTCTCCCAGTTCAACAGTCAGCAACCGACGAGCGCCAGAACATACTTCAGCGTGAACACCGGTCCGCGATCGGTGACCACTCAGGTTGATCCGGCGAATGTTCCGACCTCCGTGTCTGTGTTTAGCGTCGATCGGAATCAAAAGATTGGCTACGTCCATCAATTCCAGATTAGCTATCAGTGGCAGTTCTCGCGCGACTGGTCGCTGGATGTCGGCTACGTGGGTAATCGTTCACGCAACCTTCTGACGACTTTCAATATTGGTACTGGCAATGGTGGCGGTACTGCTGCGGCCAAGAATGCGGCCGGAGGTTTTATCGGAAATGCCTTGCTCTATAGCAATGCCGCAAGGTCTTCCTATGACGGCCTCCAGACGCAATTGCAGAAACGCCTTTCGAAGAATATTCAGGGCCAGATCTCGTATACCTACAGCCGGACAATCGACAACGCGATCGGTGTGCTCAGTTCGTTGGGGGACAGCCGTAATAATGGTGGTGGCCGCGGCGGCCCAGTCAATCCATTCAATCTGGATGCAGATAAGGGCCGATCATCGCTTGATTATCCGCACCTGCTCTCAGCAGACGCGATCATCGATCTGCCGTTTGGCAAAGGACAGCGGTTCTGGAATAGCGGGCATGGCGATCGGTTTGTCAGCGGTTGGCAGTTGAACATTATTCAGAGCGCACAATCCGGTTACCCGTTCAGCGTGGTCTGCAACTGCTCAGTCATTCGTCCCTCAGTGGTTGGTGATCCCTTTTCAGGCGCACCGCCTGGATATTTCTTGAATATCAAAGCTT
Organism: Acidobacteriota bacterium; assembly: GCA_003222845.1. Taxonomy (GTDB): domain Bacteria; phylum Acidobacteriota; class Blastocatellia; order Pyrinomonadales; family Pyrinomonadaceae; genus UBA11740. Next base: position 10,373 of record QHXG01000001.1, read on the forward strand.
TCTCAAACACGACGGGATTAACGACGTTGCCGGCTAACCCTGCGGGTCAGGTCATCCAGTATGGCAACCAGCCTCGAAACGCCTTTCGGGGTCCGGCCATTTGGAATACCGATGTGTCATTGTTCAAGACGACCAGGATTACTGAGCGCGCAAAGTTCCAGATCGGCCTTGAGGCCTTCAACTTCTGGAACCATTTGAAGCGGACGGTGCCGAACAACAACGTAGGAGACACTACTAATCCGAACCGGGGCGAGATTCAGTCTTTCGGGCGGTTCGATGGCACCTACCCGGGACGCGTAATCCAATACCGGGCTAAGTTGATTTTCTAGTTATGCGTTTGGAGTCCGCCGGCAGAGCGAAGCGGCGACGGCGCTTTGGATTCACTGTCCGATAAACTTAAGTTTGTCGTCTTGCTGGAATTCATCAGGGGTTCAATTCGCGAAGCAAACGACAAGCTAAAGTTTATCGGAGACCCAAAGCGCCGGCGCCGCTTCGCTCTGCCGGCGCACTCCAAATGAAACTCGCGCGCGCGGTCGTCTTTTGTTAGAATCCTCGGTCGTTTCCCCAGCAGTCCTGCTTTAAGTCAATGGTTAATCGGTCAAAGTTAGTTGTTCTTTCGACGTTGGTCCTTCTCAGCGGGGCGGCGTCGGTTCCTGCGCAACAGCCCAAAGAACGATCGCACGTTGAGCGGTTCAGCACGCCCGAAGCGAAGGCGGGGCGCGAAGAGTCCGAGGCCAGCGCGAAACTTGCCGCGAATCCAAACGACGATCAGGCGCTCAACGCGCGAGCGATTGCACGCATACGCCTCGGCCGCTACCACGAAGCCTTTGAAGACGCACGTCGCGCAGTCAGCCTCAAGCCTGCTGATTCAGATTATCAAGCCAACCTGGGCTACGTTCTATGGAAATTGGGTCGTCCCGAAGAAGCAATCAATGCCGAACGAACGGCACTTAAGCTCAATCCGAAAAATACCACCGCGCACTATCAATTGGGTCGGTTTCTACTTCGCCTCGGCCAGCAAAAGGATCTTAACGAGGCCGTCGGGGAATTACGGAAAGCGCTGGAATTGGATCCGCGGCAATATGAAGTTCGATTCGAGTTGATCGGCGCGTATCGCGAACTCGGCAATCTGGCCGAAGCTGCAGCGCAGTTAGATGTCTTGCAGGACTCACGGCCCACCGATCCGCGCGTCTTCTATGTAACGGGTTTGCTGGACACGGACCGCAATGATCTGAATTCGGCACTCAAGAATTTCAACGAAGCCATCACTCGCGACCCGACTATGTTTGCTGCCTGGCAGGATCTTGGTCTTGCTTACATGAAAGCGAATCGCTGGACTGACGCGATGAATGCTTTCGCTGAGTTGGTACGCCGCCAGCCCAATTCTGTCGAGGCCGCGTATTTTCATGCGTTGGCTCTCTATAACTCAGACAAGACGAGTGAGGCCGAGTCGGAGGCGCGGCGGACCTTGCGTCTCGATGCCGGCGCGGTCGAGGCGCACACTCTGCTGGGAATCATTTTAGCGTCGCGGGGCAATGCCAACAGTGAAGCGGCAGATGCTCTTTCGCAGGCGATCGCGTTGAATCCTAACAGCTTTGATGCCCAATTGTATTTGGGCCGCGTTCAATACTCGATGAAAGACTACGCTGGCGCAGCCAAGAGTTTTCGGGCCGCAGTGACGCTCAATCCGCGTCATGCCGAAGCAAGATTCTTCCTGGGCACAACGTTGGAACTCGCGGGTGACTCGAATGCAGCGATGTCGGAATACCAGGAGCTGATAAAGGCCCAGCCTGATTCGGCGATGGGCCAGCTTGGATTGGGCGCGTTGCTGGTAAAGCAGGGCAGATTCGATGAAGCGGTTGTAGCCTTAAGACGTGCGGTCGCCCTCAACCCGAAAGAGTTCGAAGCGCACTGGGCTCTGGGCCGAGCGCTGGCGTTGAAGGAACGTTATGCGGAGGCCGTACAATCGTTTCAAACAGCCATATCGCTTGCCCCTAATCGCTCTGATGCTCACTACCAATTGGGACTAGCGTTGAGGAGGCTCGGTCGAACGGAAGAAGCTAACCGCGAGTTCGGAATTGTTGAGCGATTGAATACCGAGTTTCGCACGAGCACGAAGCCGCTATGAGATCTTCGCAACAATTTCGTTTTTAATGGGCACAAGAAGAAGGGTTCCGTTTGAGCGCCAACAACCGCAAGGCGGTTGCAACCTTCAGCCCAGGGTTGGCGCTTCGGCTACCCTGGGAAAGGATTTTATTAATTATTATTCCAACCCTGTAAGGGTTGGCGCGCCCGAGTCAACGATGAATCTGAAATGTAATCGTCGGCGACGCAACCGCGTTGCGGTTGGATTGTCTAATGGCGAATCCTTTTCCCAACGTAGCCGCAACGGCAACGTTGGGCTGGAGGGTGCAACCGCTTTGCGGTTAATTGCGCCGTGCTGGCTCTTGCTCGCAGTTTTTTTCACCTTAAGCCTTTCAGCGTCCATTAAGGCTCAACGAACATCGACTCGAGGACAGAGCGCAACCCAGCGTGCTTCCGCTTCGGACGTTAACGATTTGAGTCCTGTTGCGAAAACCTCGCTGGATGCGGCAGTCGCGGCATTGCAATCGAATGCTCTGGTCGAAGCTGAACGCCAAGCCAGGGCTGCGGTGACGGCCTCGCCGCGTTCCGCCATCACCCATAACGTGCTCGGCGTTGTGCTGGACCGTTCAGGTCGAAGCGACGAGGCATTAAAAGAATTTACGGCTGCCATCAGGCTCGATCCAAACTTCATTAGCGCCCGAAATAATTTAGGACGCATGCTTGCGGAACATGGCAAGCGAGTCGAAGCGATCGCCGAATTCGAGCGCGTCTTGAAGACCGATTCAAATTACGTTCAAGCGCATTACAACCTCGGCGCGCTTTACGCTGATTCAGGAGATTTTGCAAAGGCCGCCGCACACTTTGCGAGTGCCCGCCAGGCCGACCCAAACGATCCCCAACTGGCTCTTGCCTTTTTGAATGTGGCCTATCGCGCGAATCGTCTACAGGAAGCGGATACGGCTGCGGAGTTGGTGGAACGCGCGGCCGGCTCAGATGGGAAGTCGCTTTTCACACTGGCTACGGTGCTGGCGGAGGCGAAGCAATATGAGCGGGCGGCTCGTCTGTTTGCCCGAGTGAATGAATTGACGCCCCACACGTTCGAAGTGCTTTACGATCTGGGAATCGCGCTTTACAACCTGGAGCGCAATCAGGAAGCCGAACGCTATCTAGCCGAAGCCGCAGATCTGAATCCAGGACCGCCCGAGACGCACTTTCGGTTGGCGCTCATTGCCAGCGCGCTGAACGATACGGCGAACTCAGTGCTCGAATTCAAGCACGCGATTCAGCGCGATCCGAAAAATCCCAACTTTCATTTTATGCTGGCGCGCGAGTATTCGCGCATCGGATATTGGGACGGCGCGATCGAAGAGAATACGAAGGCGATTGAAGTCAATCCAAAGGAAGCGGCCTACGTTTACGCGCGCGCCAATGCTAATTATCGGAAAGGTGAGTGGACGGCGGCAGCCGTGGATTTCGACCGCGCCGCGGAACTCGATCCGAAGATTGAAAATATCGAATACCTGCGTGGGTATGCGCACCGCGCCGCCGGAGATTTTGAGAAGGCGCGAGAAATTCTCGAACGGTTTGTGGCCACTCATCCGGATCACATCGATGCTCTCTCCAGTCTCGGCTACGTCGCCATCGAACAGGGCCGCCTGGACGACGCGGAGGCGCCCCTCAAACACGCTCTACAATTGGCGCCCGACGAAGTGCCGGTCCTTTATGACTATGCTAGACTCGCGCTGAAGCGACGCGATTACACGGAAGCAATCGCGCGGCTGGAGAAGGTGATTAGTAAATTGCCGACGTTGACGCAGGCTCACTATCAATTGTTTCTCGCGTATTCCAGACTCAAGCAGACAGACAAAGCCCAGGCTGAGCTGGCAGAATTCAAAAGACTCGAGGCACTCGAGAAACAAGTTGAGCGGGAGCGCATACTTGACGAAAAACTGCGCACTCAGCAGTTGCTCGGCCAGTCCCCATGAAGTGAGTGGTATAGAGATGATTTACAATTTAAGAACATTGATTGGTTTGATAGCCAGTATAGGTACTTTGATTGCTTTCGTATACGCACAGGATAAATTGCCGACGAAACCATTTACTCAATGGTCCCGAAGCGAGGCGGAAGCGATATTGAACAATCCACCCTGGGTAATCCGGAACGAAGTCCGAATAAAGTTCGATAAAGAGACGCAGGTTGCCGCCGGCTCATATTCCGGTGTCTCCAGCGCCGCCGCCGCCCAAGCGCAGACTGAAGTGACAAGTCAGGTTCCCGTCGATTTCATTTTTACACTGCGACTGCGTTCGGCTTTACCGGTGCGTCAGGCTTTAGTCAGGCTCAGACAGCTACAGAGCGATGTGAAGATGAGCGACCAGGAGCGCGCGTCCTACGAGGCGCGGACCAAGGGGCTGCTCGAGTGTCCCGCCTGCGCGAACAATTACGTAATCACCTTGAGTTCCAAATCAACGAATAGTCCGGGCGCCGATGCGGTCTACACACTATTCAAAGGAGGCCGGCTGGCGGACCTGCAGCGTTATGTTTATCTTGCGAACGAGCGCGGAGAGCGGCGGCAGTTGATCCATTTCGTCCCGCCTAAGGCGTCTGGAGACGAAGCGACATTCTATTTTCCACGCTTGGATGGCCGAGGGGCGCCGCTGCTGAGTCCTGAGAACAAGCAGCTCGTGATCAACCTGACTGACAATCAGATAAATCCGATTACGAACTTCAGGATAGATGTATCAAGATTGGTCCTAAACGGCAAAGTTGAATTTTAACCTCGCGGGCGCCCAAGTGCGCGTTCTAAACGGCGCGCCAATTGTGGGCCGTCAGAACACCGCGATGCGGCGCGTGCGCGAGCAGCTTCACGACGAGATCGAACAGCACAAGTTCTGGCAATTTCTCTTCTTCAAATATTGGTTCGTGCTCAAGACATATTGCAATGAGCGCGGCTTGAAGTTGATCGACGACGCATGAATCTGCCCAACAGTACTGAGGGCAATTGGAGTCGGCGATTTGCGAAAGCAACTGGGAGAGAAATTCGCGGTGAGCGACTCCGTGACTTAACCGATACGTGCGGCCGCACGCCGAAGCGTGAACTTGATAACATCCATATTGGAGCAGGACAAAGAATGAAGCGACGTTTATATTTTGCGCTGCTCTTGTTTTTTGGCGCTATTGCCTTGATGGCCAGCACGTCGTCAGTTCGCGCGGAAGCACCTGAAGTTCTAAAAGTCGAGCCCCCCGGTTGGTGGGCCGGACATTCGATCAATCCGGTTCGAGTTCTGATTCGCGGGCGAAATCTGAGCAATGCACGCGTAGAAATCCGGGGCGAAGGGCTGCGAGTGGGCGCGGTCACACCTAACTCGACGGGAACATGCCTGTTCGTCGATGTTGAGATTAGCCGGCTCGCCAAACCGGGAAATCGACGATTGCGGATAACAACTGGAACGGAATCGACGGAAGCTAACTTTGAAATCTTGAATCTGTTGGCGCGCGCCGGCCGATTTCAAGGTTTTTCGACTGACGACGTGATCTACTTGATCATGACCGATCGTTTCAGTGACGGCGATCCTTCGAACAACGATCCGCCGGGATCGAAAGGTCTATACGACCGTTCAAAACCGCGCTATTACCACGGCGGCGACTTTGAAGGCATTATCGAGCATCTGCCTTATCTGAAAGATCTCGGCGTAACGGCGATTTGGCTGACACCGTGGTACGACAACGTCAATCATCTTAACGAGCGCGAGCAGTATCCCGATCAACCGAACGGCCCGAGGCGAAGGATTACCGATTATCACGGTTACGGCGCAGTGGATTTCTACGGCGTCGAAGAACATTTTGGGACGCTCGCCAAACTGCGCGAACTCGTGGATAAGGCACATCAAATCGGCCTCAAAGTCATCCAGGATCAAGTCGCGAATCACACTGGACCATATCATCCCTGGGTAAACGATCCGCCGACACCGACCTGGTTTAACGGCACCGCGCAGAAACATCTCGCGAACGTGTGGCAGACGTGGTCGGTTCGCGATCCTCACTCAACGCCTCAAGTTCAGCGCGAAACTCTCGATGGTTGGTTCGTCGACATCTTGCCGGATTTGAATCAGAACGATCCGGAAGTTGCGCGGTACGAAATCCAAAACACCCTTTGGTGGATCGGCGTCACCGGGATCGACGCCATTCGGCAGGATACTTTTCAATATGTGCCGCGAACTTTCTGGCGCGACTGGATGGCGGCTATTAAGCGTGAGTATCCGAAAGTGAATGTCGTCGGCGAAGTTCTGGACGGCGATGTTGCGCACACTTCATTTTTTCAAGGAGGGCGCGCGCGTTATGACGGCGTGGATGACGCGCTCGATACGCTGTTTGATTTTCCTCTGATGTATCCGTTGCGGCGGGCGTTTGCGGCAGGCAAGGACATTCGCGAGCTGCCAAGAATTCTCGCCAGCGATCCTCTGTATCCAAACGCAAATGTTTTAGTCCCGCTCATCGGAAATCATGACTTGAAGCGATTCATGAACGAGCCCAGCGCCACCATAGAAGGGTTGAAGATGGCGCAGACTTTGATTATGACGATGCGCGGCACGCCACAGCTTTATTACGGTGACGAGATTGCAATGCAGGGCGGCGACGATCCTGACAACCGGCGAGATTTTCCGGGCGGCTTTCCGGCAGACGGCATTAACGCCTTCACGACACGCAATGAAAAACAGAGATCCGTTTTCGACCATCAGAAATTGTTGGGCCAATTGCGCGCTGAGTTCGAACCTCTGCGACGCGGCAACTTGCTGAATTTGTTTGCGACCGAACATCAGTACGTTTATGCGCGCAACACCGCGAAGGATTCGGTCGTCGTGGCTTTCAATAACGATACCAAGCCGGCGAGCGCGGAATTCAATGTGGCCGAAACGAAGTTGGCGAATGGCGCGACTCTGAAGGATCGACTGGGTAGCGTGCCGGACGTTCAGGTTCGGAATGAAAGAATAAAGTTTGAATTGCCGGCGCATTCGTCTGCGATTCTCGTGCGAAAGTAGCGTGTTCAAGCTAAAGCCTTTCACAGATCAAGTAGCTACTATGCGAGGTAGAATAAATTCTGGATCCGTTTAGACTGCAGGCGGACACGTCCGCAGTCGAAACGATGGGTGGGGGAGCGATCAGACAATGCAAAAACCACGCTTGAGTTTCTGGCAGATCTGGAACATGAGTTTTGGGTTTCTCGGCATTCAATTCGGCTGGGGATTGCAGCTTGCGAACATGAGCGGCATTTACACTTACCTGGGCGCAAGGCCGGAGCAGGTGCCGATTCTGTGGTTAGCTGGTCCGGTCACTGGTTTGCTCGTGCAGCCAATTATCGGATCGATGAGTGATCGGACATGGAATCGCCTGGGCCGTCGCCGTCCTTACTTTCTCACTGGCGCGATCCTCGCCAGCATTGCGCTTTTCTTCATGCCGGATTCCTCGGTGTTATGGATGGCCGCGGGACTGCTTTGGATTCTCGACGCCAACATTAACGTGAGCATGGAACCTTTTCGCGCTTTCGTAGCGGATAAGCTCAGCGTCGACCAGCGAACAGCAGGGTTTGCAATGCAGAGTTTTTTCATCGGCGTTGGTGCAACGCTCGCGAATATTTTGCCTTACATCTTCCGGCGTATGCATGTCGATGACCGAGCCGTCAACGCTGGTTCGTCAAGTGCTCCGGTTATTCCGGCCAGCGTTAGCTATTCGTTCAAGATTGGCGCGGTGACGTTTTTGATTTGCGTGCTCTGGACAGTGATCACTACTAAAGAATTTCCGCCAGAGAACATGGCTGAGTTCGACCGCAAGCGGAAAGAACGTAAAGGTATAAGCGCGACCGTTTCCGAAGTCGCGTCCGCGCTGCGCGAAATGCCTGTCACGATGAAACAACTGGCGGTCGTGCAGTTTTTCACCTGGCTTGGCCTCTTCTGTATGTGGATGTTTTTTGGCTTGATGACTTCATATCACGTGTTTGGCGCGACGAGTGAAAAGGATCCGCGCTTTACTGATGGTCAGGCGTGGGGCGGCAATGCCTTTGCGATCTACTCGATCACTTGTTTCGCGGTGGCCTTCTTGCTGCCGCCTTTGGCCAAGCTCACAAGCAGAAAGATCGTACATGCGATCTCGCTTCTTTGTGGCGCGATTGGATTGCTCTCAGTTTATTTCATTCATGACAAGAGCATTCTGCTGTTAACGATGGTCGGCGTGGGCGTTGCCTGGGCTTCGATTCTGGCCATGCCTTACGCGATTCTTTCCGGCGCGATACCGGGAGCGCGGATGGGCGTTTATATGGGTATCTTTAACTTCTTCATCGTCATTCCGGAAATAATAGCTTCATTCGCTTTTGGCCCAGTCATTCGCGCAGCCTTCGGATCGGACAATCCCAACTCAGCGATCTATGTGGTGATGGCCGGCGGAGTTTTCCTGACGCTGGCGGCGATCAGTGTCCTCCTAGTTAAGGATGTCGCGGATAAGAATGTTCCGGAAGCAGCCGTAATCGCGGGCGATGAAGAAGAACTGCTTACCCTGCCGGAATCCGCACAGCCGGTGCCGAGTACTGGTTTGATTGATGAAAAGTGAATTAAATCGCAGTAGAATGAGTCTCTCAGAAACTCGATGAGCACCGCAGACATCCGGTGGATTCAACGATTCAACCACTTCAACAAGGCGCTTTCGCAATTGAGCGAAGCGGCGGCGCTGGCCAAAGAGCGTCCGCTGTCGAAACTCGAAGAACAGGGCTTGATTCAGGCGTTCGAATTTACCCATGAACTAGCCTGGAACACGCTGAAGGATTTTCTCGAAGGCCGCGGCGTCCAAAATTTATATGGCTCAAAGGACGTCACACGCGCTGCCTTCACGGCCGAATTAATTGAAAACGGCCAGGCCTGGATGGACATGATCAGCAGCCGGAATCTGACCTCTCACGCGTATGATGAAGCGACCGCGGCCCAGATCGTTTCCGCCATTCGCAACACTTACGTCGCAGAGTTCGAGGTCCTCCGTCTCAAGCTGGAACAGCTAGGACAGGAGGCGCAGCAATGAAGCACGGGCTGCCAGATAGTGCCGTCCAGAAAATTTGCGGCGTCCTGAATCGTTACCCGGAGGTAAAACAAGCGATTCTCTATGGCTCGCGCGCCAAAGGGAATTTTAAGAACGGCTCCGACATTGACCTGGCGTTACGCGGGGGCGCGGATTTGACAATGAACGTCGTCTACAAAATCCTGGATGATCTCGATGACCTTCTCCTGCCATACACAATAGACCTGTCCATCTTGAACGGCATTGGTGAACCTGAACTAATAGAGCATATTCAACGCGTGGGCACGGTCTTTTGCGACAAACAGACCAGGCAGTAGTGAATCGCGACTCAGCTAAACAGCCAATCTTTCGGAAGATCATGAATTCAAGAATCTGTCATTCCACCCTTTGGATCTTAACGTTGATATGCGTAACGTTTTGCTTTTGCATTGGAATTTCGTGGTCTCAAAAGTCGGCGTTGCCTGACTTTTCAAAAGAGTCCGCGCGGCCGATTCACGATTGGGTGCGCGACGGCGTCATCTACGAAATCTATCCGCGTGACTTTTCGGCGGCAGGAAATTTCAACGGTATCACTGCTCAACTCGATCGTTTGAAAGATCTTGGGGTAACGATTCTCTGGCTGATGCCAATTCATCCCATCGGTCAGGAGAAGAAGAAGGGAACTATCGGCAGTCCTTACGCCGTCCGCGATTACTATGCGATCAATCCTGATTACGGTACCAAAGATGATTTGAAGCGGCTGATTGCCGAAGCGCACAAGCGCCGGATGAGAGTCATCATCGACATCGTTGCGAACCATACTTCGTGGGACAGCGTGATGATGAAGTGGCCGGACTTTTACGAACATGATGCAACTGGGAAAATTACTTATCCACATGACTGGTTCGATGTCGCCAAACTGAATTACGCGAATCCTAAATTGCGCGAGTACATGACGGACATGCTCAAGTATTGGATTCGCGAATACGACCTCGACGGGTTTCGCTGCGACGTTGCGGAAGATGTGCCAACTGAATTTTGGGACCATGCACGCGCCGAGCTGGACAAAATCAAGCCCGACATTTTTATGCTGGCCGAAGGTCACAAGCCCGATCTGGAAGTCAAAGCTTTTGAGCTTGATTACTCGTGGCCGCTGCACAACGCATTGACTGACGCGTTGCAAGGCCGCGGCCGCGCGTCCGACTTGCGGGCCGCGCAGGAAGAAGAGATAAGGCGCTGGCCGCGTGGCGCGTTGCACATGCGCTTCTCGGACAATCACGACGAGCGTCGGGCGATTGCGCGATTCGGCGAGCCGGCAGCGCTCGCAGCCTCGGCGTTGATGTTTACGCTTGACGGGGTGCCGTTGATTTACAATGGAATGGAAGTCGGGGACACAACCGAGTCTGGCGCGCCGGCATTGTTTGAGAAGCTGCCGGTTTTCTGGCCGACTGCCGAGCGCAGGCCGGAATTTCCGCGCTTCTATAGACAAATGAGTGCGTTGCGAAAAGCGAACGATGCGTTGCGACGCGGTTCGCTTGAGTGGTTGCGTAATTCCGACGAGGCTCGCGTCGCCACCTATCTTCGACGCAGCAACGATGAAGAGGTTTTGATCGCGATCAATTTTTCCAATCGGCCTTTTAATGGATCGATCGAGATTGCCAACGGCGCAGGCTTCACCGACATCACTCCCGATGTCGGTCCGCCATTGCCGCCGGATGGCCCTGCGCCTGAACGCATGGCGCGCGCTCGTATCAATGCGTTGCCAACTTTATTTCTGGATGCATGGGGCTATCGTATTTTTCATCGGTGACTTAAGTGAATAAGCGGCGCGGCGCGATTGGGATTTTGTGAAAACTCTCAATGCTAACCGTATCTCGAAGAGCGTTGGAAACATCATGGTCTTTACGTTGAGGACACTTGCAACGGCCTTTCTTTTTTTATTGACGCTTGCCTCGGTCATCCCGGCTCAGGAGATTGACGTTTCGAGCCTGGAAAAGATCGGCCCCGTTACTGGATTTACCAAAACAGAGAAAGGCATCACGCTCAACTGTCGAGATAGTTCACAGGTTCAGTTGACGGTGCTCGCGCCTGATTTGGTTCGCGTGCGCGCATCGTTCACCAAAGCAATCCCCGCCAGAGATCATTCCTGGGCCATCGCTAAAGAAAATTGGGCGACGCCGCAGTGGACGGTAACCGAGTCTGCCGAGGTGGTCACGATTGCGACCAGTGAACTCGAAGTCGTCGTGCATCGGTCACCGTTGCTGATCGATTTTCGAGACGCGCGAACTCACCAAACGATTAATGCTGATCAGCAGCCCATGGCGTATGACGGGAAGGGAATTCTCCAAAAGATTCAGTTCGATCCGGCAGCGGGAATGTTCGTAGCGGCGGCGAAGAAACTGGGGTTCGAAGAACATTTTTATGGCCTCGGCGAGAAGGCGGCGCGACTAGACAAGCGTCGCGGCTTTTTCGTCAACTGGAATTCCGACACGCCCGGCTATACCGAGGGGCGCGATCCTATCTACCAAACAATTCCTTTTTATATTGGGTTGCAGAATGGCGCGGCCTACGGAATCTTCTTTGATAACAGCTATCGCAGCTACTTCGAGTTCGGCCGCTGGTCTCAGGAACGCATTTGGTTCGGAGCGGAGGGCGGGGAACTTAACTACTATCTTTTCTATGGCCCATCGATCAAAAAGATTCTCGGCCGCTATGCTGATCTGACCGGCCATATGCCGATGACGCCGCTTTGGTCGCTGGGCGTGCAGCAGTGTCGCTACAGCTACTATCCGGAATCGGTCGTCGAAGAAGTAGTGCGGCAGTATCGCGAGCGTGAGCTTCCGCTGGACGTCATCTACCTCGACATTCATTACATGAATGGATATCGCGTGTTCACGTTCGACCCGAGTCGATTTCCCGATCCGAAAGGCTTGATCGAAAGACTAGACAAGCAGGGCGTCAAGACCGTGGTGATTGTCGATCCGGGCGTTAAGTATCAACCCTCGTCGCCGCTTACTATAAGTCGCGGCCGCGCATCGCCGAACCCGGAACTCGATCGGCAAGATCAACGCTACTACGTTTTCGATCAAGGCACGGAAAATAATTACTTTCAGCGTCGCAAGAACGGTCAACTATTCATCCCCAGAGTCTGGCCCGGCGACAGTGTCTTTGTCGACTTCACTCTTCCTGATGCGCGACGCTGGTGGGGCGATCTTCATCGCGCGTACACGGACAACGGAGTCGCGGGTATTTGGAACGACATGAACGAGCCGGCCGATTTCATCGATCAAACCGGCAAGAACCAGATCGATGTGGTCAGCTATGACGAAGGCGAAAACTCGACACATGCGAAGAATCGTAATGTGTTTGCCCTGCTGATGTCGCGGGCAACATACGAAGGTCTCGCGCAATTGCAGCCCGAGCGCCGGCCTTTCGTTGTCACCCGCGCGGCGTACGCCGGCATTCAACGATACTCGACTATGTGGACGGGCGACTCGAATAGCACTTGGGACTCGCTGGCGCTCAATGTGCCGATGTTTACCACCCTCGGACTTTCAGGCGAACCATTTGTCGGCAGCGATGTGGGCGGCTTCATCGGCCGGGCGAACGGCGAGCTTTTGGTGCGTTCTTATCAGATTGGGTTTCTCGCGCCGTTTTTTCGCAATCATCACGCCATCGACGGCTACGATCAGGAGCCGTGGCGCTTCGGAAAGTATTACGAAGACATCATTCGAAAATACTTGAAGCTGAGATATCAATTGCTGCCCTTCCTCTATACGACGCTCGAAGCAGCGCATCGTACGGGCGTGCCGCTATTTCGGCCTTTGATGCTGAACTATCAGGATGATTCGAACACCTACAATCTCGATGATCAGTTCATGATTGGCGATGACCTTTTGGTTGCGCCGATTGTAAAACCTGATTTGACCTCCCGTCTGGTGTATCTGCCGAAAGGCATCTGGTATGACTTCTGGACCAACAAGAAATATGACGGCGACAAGATGATTCGGGTCGATGCGCCACTTGAAACCGTGCCGATGTTTGTGCGCGGAGGGGCAGTAATCCCTATGGGGCCAGAGATGAGGCATGTCGGCGAACGGCCTTTCGACCCGATAACGTTCGCAATTTATCCGGATGAAAAAGGCTTTGCGTCCGCGACTCTTTACGAAGACGATGGAAACAGCCTCGCCTATCAGCGCAGAGGGTTTCGTCGCACAAAACTTGAGGTGCGCCATGTCGCTCAAGCATACGTAGTGAAAACCAGCGCTCCCGAAGGCGATTACAAACCCGGCGCGCGAAACTTTGTATTTCTGATCAAGCCCATGGCAACAGCCAAGACAGTTTCCGTCGCCGACGAAGGGACAGCGCGAGCAATCGAGATTAGATATTGAACAGCTATTGAGGCCCACTTTACTGCCGCATTGATGCCGAAAGCGAGACGATGCTAGTCAGTGCGGTGCAGTCTATCGTTAAGTAAATAGAATAAGTTTGAAATAGAAAACGATACTCACCATAGGTTGATCGTCCACAAGCAACCCCCCCTCTAAAATGCGGCAAGTTGCAGTTCCCCCTTGGATGCAAATCAAAACAGGGAGGAATGCGATGCGTAAACTGGCTCTTGGGCTTGTCATCATTGGCCTGCTCTGCTCCGAGGTGTTAGCTGATCAGGTCACGATGAAGAACGGTGATCGGCTGACCGGAACGATCGTCAAGTTTGACGGGGAAAAACTGACGATGAAATCTGAATTTGCAGGCGAAGTGCAGATCCCCTGGACCGCCATAGAGAAAGCGACATCTGACAAAGCGGTCTATGTCACGTCGAAAGACGGCCGGGTGCTGATTGGCACGTTGACGATCACCGAAAGAGGGATCGAAGTTCAAACCAGCCAGGCCGGAACGGTCTTTCTGGGGAAGGATGCAATTCAGCTTATCCGATCAAAAGATGAACAGTCAGCCTACGAAGCTGAACTGGCCAGGCAGCGCCTGGCCATGTGGAGTGGTTCGGCAGACGCCGGTCTCAGCGCCACGCGCGGCAATTCGGATACTCTGCTGATTAGCCTGGGGACGCAGGCAGCGCGCGCCACGCAGAGAGACAAGTTAAGCTTATATGCCGCCGCGCTCTTTGCCCGCAACAGCACGACCGGCGTCTCGATCACAACCGCAGAAGCGATCCGCGGCGGCGCCCGTTATGACCGCGACATCAGCAAGCGCCTCTTCGGCTTCGGCCTGACTGATCTTGAGCATGATAAGTTTCAACAACTTAAACTACGTTTGGTGCTGGGCGGAGGGCTCGGCTATCATGCGCGAAAAACTGAGAGGATGCGTCTGGATCTATTTGGAGGCGGGTCATATAATCGGGAAAAATTCTCAACCGGACTTACACGAAACTCGGCGGAGGCGCTCTTCGGTGAAGAATTGTCTTATAAGTTGTCAGCAGTCACTTCTCTGTCGCAAAGAGCGGTGCTCTTTCCTAATCTCAGCGACTTTGGTAAGTATCGTTTTGCCTTCGACCTGACAGGTGTGACTAAGTTGACCAGACAACTTGGGCTGCAGGCCACCATTAGCGACCGCTATCAGAGCAACCCGCTTCCGGGAATAAAGAAGAACGATCTGCTACTGACCACCGGTATCCGCTGGACTTTTGGCAGTACTAAGAAATGACAGGAGAACCCTCAGTGAATGCCCGAGACGCTGGCGGAATGTGCCCCTCTATCTTTTGGTTCATATCGAGCGAATCTGCAAAACAAAACCTCTTCTAGGCAGTACACCTTCAGGAAAATATTGACTTTTGCAAGCAGTCGAACTATCGTGCGCCTGCAAAGTTTAGCGTGCTCAACTGAATATAGGGTGAATCCCGGAGCCGGCGATTTTTGCCGTGCTCGTCGAGTCCAGCCGATGAAACAGGAGCGCCCATAATACCAGCCCTAATAGGATAGTCGTGTGGACAAAGAATATCGAAAAGGCTTCTATTGCGCTACAGCTTCTTAGGAAGATAGACGAAGGAGCGAAACCCCATGAGGAAACGAAAGCAGAGGTATCTTGTCGGGATCATCATTGTCCTGCTGGCCCTGGGCGGCTTCATGATCTATCAGTGGTGGCCCAGGGGGCCACAGCCTGGCACCGTGCTCGATGAAGCACGGCAGGCGAATCGGCCGGCGAGCTCCTTTCCCGCTGCGGACGAAGACTACTTTCACGACATGGACCAAAACCATGACGGTGTAATCACCTTGACGCCCGAGGAAGTCAAAGGGCGGAACACCTGGGTGGTCTGGACCGGCGGCAACGATCGGCTCTGGGACAACCTCAGTGTCGCGAGTTTCGGGGCACTTGATCTGGTCAAAACGATTTCGTCTTATCCAAATCCCGTCTCCTCAGACCCCAACGACAAGATGAAGTTTAGCCGTGATAATCGATGGACCTATTTGGGGCTGGTGAACGAACCTTGCTTTGAAAAAGTGCCGGGCCCTGATCCCGAACGCTTCGGATTGTGGGTCGACAAAAGGAGGCCCGACTGTCCTCCCGATCCTTTTGAGAATGAATCGAAGTATCCCGGCGTAAAAGTCGGTGCTCGCGGCACGACCTTCGCCGACGGTAAGAGGCTGCCGGTCGGATCTTTCTATGGTTACGCCACCGGAATTGTCGGGTTAAGGTTGTTTCCCAATCCCGATTTTGATGAAGCAGCGGAAAAGAGATGGGATCCCGAGAGGTATTACAACGATCCGAACTACTATCAACAGAAAGATCTGGTCCGGCCATTTCGCGTCGGCATGTCATGTGCATTCTGCCACGTTGGACCAAATCCAATGAAGCCACCGCAGGATTCGGAAAACCCGAAGTGGGAGAATCTCTCGAACAACGTGGGCGCGCAGTACTTTTGGATCGACCGCATCTTCGATTGGAACGCCGACCCGTCGAATTACATCTTTCAGATGTTCCATAGCTCGCGCCCGGGGACGCTGGATACATCGCTGGTCTCGACGGACAACATCAATAACCCGCGCACGATGAACGCTATCTATAATCTGTGGCCGCGTCTGGATCAGGCAACACGCTTCGGCAGGGAGACGTTGGCTCCGCCCGGCACCGGCAGCGGCAATAACAAACAACTTAATGACTACGTGCCGCCGAATTCACCCCTGGCCCAATTCTTCACGCCGCCGTCAACCGTGTTGTCGCCGCGCGTGCTCAAGGACGCTGCCGATTCGGTCGGTGCGTTGGGGGCGCTCAATCGCGTCTACCTTAACATCGGTCTCTTTAGCGAAGAATGGCTCTTGCATTTCAGGCCGCTAATCGGCGGAAAGAAAATCTCGCCAATTGAAATAGCGGTAGCGCGCAAGAACTCCGGTTACTGGGAAGCGACGGAGGCGCAAACTCCGAACATGGCGCTCTTCTTTCTGCGGACCACCGACCCGCATAAATTGAAAGACGCACCCGGCGGCGACGCGTATCTAACCAAGAATACTGCCCAGCTCGAACGAGGTAAAACCGTCTTTGCCGAAAATTGCGCGCGCTGTCATTCGAGCAAATTGCCCAGGCCGGATCAGCAAAAAAAGATTTTTGACGCAATCGGCTGCGCGGGCCCTGATTATCTCCAATGCTGGGGCGAATACTGGGCCTGGACCAAGACCGACGAATTCAAGTCAAAAATGCGCGCAATCGTCAGCGCGCCGGATTTTCTCGACCGCAATTATCTCTCGGCCGAGTTCCGCGTTCCGGTGACGCTCCTGCAAACAAACGCGTGCAGCCCGTTGGCGACAAACGCGCTTCGGGACAACATCTGGGACAACTTTTCTTCCGAGACTTATAAGAATTTACCTTCAGTAGGTACGATCAAAGTCTACGATCCAGTCACCGGCGAGGCGAAAGATTACGCGATGCGCGGTGGCGGTCGAGGTTACACGCGCCCGGCGTCGCTGATTAGTCTTTGGTCCACCGCGCCGTTTCTTTTGAACAACTCAGTCGGGCGTTGTTTGAATCCAACCGCGCCGAATGACGACTACAATCCCGCGCCGTCGGTCGAGAAGCGTTTGGCTGCGTTTCAAGACGGTATCGAGAAAATGCTCTGGCCCGCAAAGCGAGAAAAGGATTCCGTCTTAGGCGATAAAGTACCGGGTGTTATCGATCGCACGACGCAGATTTCGTACATCAGCATCCCAGCCGGTTATTTACCTGAAAGCCTGCAGCAGGGCTGGCTGTCCTGGCTGTTTCCGCGTTTGTTCCCGCGTTTGTTTGACGAGGACAACGGACTGCGACTTGGTCCAATTCCGCGTGGGGCGCCGGTCAGTCTGATCGCGAATCTGATGGTCCGGCCCGAAGAGATGGGCTTCTGGGCCCGCCTTGAGCACGATAAAGAGTTGAAGAGGGTAATCTTTGGAATCAGAGGCGATCTGATGAAGCTGGGCAAACAACGTCCGAACGAGAGCGAAGACGATTACAACAACCGCGCTCGAGAAGTTTTCAAGCCGCTCGCATCGCAATTGATGACCTTGAGTAAATGTCCGGATTATATCGTCAACCGCGGGCACTACTTCGGGACGGGCTATGACAATGAAGCGGCGCTTAGCGATGAGGATAAGAAAGCGCTGATCGAGTTCCTGAAAACCTTCTAATTACCGAGATTCTTCGGAAGAGTCTTGACTAAGCTACGGAAAGGGGACCTTCATGGCCGACCACAACGATCCCAACGCGGTCAATTCGATCTTCTCGGACATCGATGTCAGCGCCGCTGACCTTTACGATCTCTTCGGATTTCCGAGCGCCGACACAAATGGCGGCGAAAAGGTCGTAATTGCGTTGACGTTCGCTTCGGTACCCGAGCCCGGGCTGCTGGACCACGACATGCTTTACCGAATTCAGATCTGCGCCGAGCCGCGCGTCGGACCGCCCGCGCAGGAAGACCACAGCTTGAAAGCCTTGCTGCGTTACTTCGACGCCCTCAAAGACAAATACCTTGGCCCACTGCGGCCTGCCGAAATTCGCGTTACTACCGATCAATCAAATCGAGCTACGATCAGATTTATTGATTTTCCCGGCGGCAGCTTCTCGACGGAAGTTGAGGTCGATAAGGTTCTGACCATCAATACGCCCGATGGCTTTGCGATCAAAACATTCATCGGCGGCCGCGACGATGCTTTCTTCAACGACCTGACCGGATTCTTTCGCTCGATAAATTACGCGCCGCAGTTTTATCACGTGCCCCACACCATGACGGAAGCGCGCGAGCTGAAAATTCCGAAGACTTTGCTCGAGCTGGAGGGCAACGATCTTTTTAACTTTGACGCAGCCGATCCTGAATGGGGATATCACGGTAAGAAACGCAACCTGCCGCCCGGTCCGCTGGCCTGGAACGGCGACAAGTTCCGCAAAGACGAGAATGGCAATTATCGTTTTGTTTACAGCGGCGTTGACTGCCAGGCGGGGAAGAACGTCAACGCAATCATTCTGGAAATTCCTCTGGCATTCATTACAAAGTCGCCGTCGGAGCACAGAGTTGTCAACACGTGGGGCGAAAGCTGGGTGCTGAAGGCCGCCAACAAAGTCGAGACCATACCGGATCACCCGTTCTGGCTGGAACATCCGTTAGTTTTGCTTGACGCTTTCAAGCTCGACGCGGAGTTGAAGAAGTATAAGCTGGTCGACACTGATGGGCAGCCATTCGCAGACGCGGCTTTGAGCGAGCGCGAAGACAACCGCCAACTCGGTGCGAATAACTTCTGGCTGGCGCCGCATTTCATCAAGCGGCTGGCCCACCTCGGCTGGGGTTTTGGACCATCGATCAGCGCGTTGGGTTTGCAGACCTCGTTCGATCACGACAACTCGCCGGTTTCGGTGCACAAGACCTACACTCTGGTAGCCGAAGCATTTTCCCGCGTCAGGAAGACACTTTTTCAGCGACTGAATATGCCCGACGATTCCTGGAACCCAAAAGGCTTGAACATTCCTTTGCGACGGCCCATCGAGATCTTCGTGCCGAATGTCTGTGCCATCGACATGGACACGACCGGCACCTGGCCCTTCGGACGAAGACCAGAAGATCAGGTCGCGACGCGCTTCCTCTCGATGTTTCTCGACATGGAGGCTGAGTTTAACGGCAAGAAATATCATCTCGAATTGCTGAACGATCAGTCGTTGTGGGATGCCGCGCCGATTGAGCCGAAAACGCCGCCCAATCCCTTGAAGAATGATAAGGAATTTCTTCCTGACTTTCCGTACTTGGCGGAACCCTGGTGATAGACCGGTCTTCAAAACGTTCGTGTCATTTGTAATTGAGGCTGGAAGATGGACCAACTAACTGACTTTGAAGTCGAGCTGGACAGGATCGACAAAGCTATCGCCGACATCCCTGACCCACTGGCGTGTCCGATGGACGGCGAAAGAGCGACAAAGTTCGTCTATCTGGTTTATCAGCGCGCCTCGCTCACGGGAAACTTTCGCGAGCTCGAAGATGCCGAGGCGGCCCTCAACACGGCCATTCAGCATCTCGGTCCAGCCGGCGATCTTTATTTTCTTAAGGCCAATATTGATTTCAAGTTTCATCGGCTTGCGGCTGTGAGACTCGATCTCGAGACGGGCCGGGATCTCCGAGACAGCCCGCAAGGCCGAGCGTTGCTCTGTGACCTCGGTTTTCAAGAGGGCCGGTACGACGACGCCAGAAAGGGATATGAAGCGCTCATCGACGAAGAGCGAACCTGGGACAATCTGGCTCGCCTGGGATATCTCAAGTGGAAATTGGGCGACGCTGCGGGCGCCGACCAGTTGTATCTCGAAGCCGAAGATGAACTCACGGCGAAGGAAATGCGGCACTACGCCTGGGTCGAGCTGCAGAGAGGAGTTTTGAAACTGCGGAGTGGTCGCTACGAAGATGCGTGGACACATTATGATCGCGCCGGCCGTGCTTACTCTGGCCATTGGCTTGTTGACGATCACAAAGCTGAATGCTTAGGAGCACAAGGGAAGTTTGCGGAAGCCGCCGTGCTTTACGAACAATGCATCGAGCGCGTGCCGCGGCCTGAATTTCAACAAGCGCTCGGTGAACTCTACCAGCTTCTCGGCCAGCCTGATCGCGCCGAGTCGTGGAATCAAAAAGCCCTGGCTGCTTATCTGGAAGCAGCCGAGCGCGGCGGCGTTCACTACTATCATCATCTGGTTGATTTCTATGCGGACGTGCGGGAGGACGGCCCGGAGGCGGTGAAGTGGGCCCGCAAGGACATCGAGTTGCGTCGAAACTTCGCAACGCTCGCGGCGCTGGCGTGGGCCTTATATCGCGCGGGCGAGTATGCGGCGGCCCGCGACATGATGGATCAGGCGCTCGACTCGGGTGCAGCGGATGCGCATCTGTTTTTTCAGGCGGCGACGATTCACCAGGCGGCGCCAACCAACGGCCAGGGCGAGCAGTATTTGCGTATGGCTGTCGAGCTAAACCCGCATTACCGAAGTTTCCACGTGCACCGATGAAGATCTATGAGCGATCCAGAATTCGATTACATAGTAGTCGGCTCGGGTGCAGGCGGTGGTCCACTTGCCGCGCGCCTCGCGGAAGCTAAAGAAGGATACAAGGTCCTGCTTTTAGAGGCCGGTGGTGAGGAAGAGCCCTGGACTTATCAGGTGCCCGTGTTCCACGGCAGTGCTACCGAGGACGAAGAACTGCGCCTCGACCACTATGTGCGGCACTACGAAGACGAGGCGCGTCAGGAGTTGGATCCAAAGTATCTTGTGGAGCGAAACGCAGGGCGGCATGGTGTTTACTATCCCCGCGCTCGCACGCTCGGCGGTTGCACTGCGCATTACGCGATGATCATTATCCGCCCACACGATAGTGATTGGCGGGCTATCCAGGAGGCTACTGGTGATGCGAGTTGGGCGCCGCGTGAAATGGACAAGTACTTTGCGCGCGTCGAACGCTGGCAACAGACTTCCGCCGCTTCCTCCGGCCACGGCAAGGATGGTTGGTTGCCGACCCGCTTTGCGGACGTGATCGAGCTGGCGCGCGAAGCAATCACCCATTTTGATCCCGCGATCGGCGAGATCGTCGCCGAAGCCGTGGAGGCCAATCACAAGTTTATGCCGATCCATGTTTGGAATCGGCCTTACTTTCCGATCACGGCGCACCTCGAAGCGAAGTTTGATCCGAATGATCTTCGATCTCTCAAACGCCACGGCTTCGGCGCGATCGCGGTGCCGATGGCAATTGACGAAAAGGGGCGTCGCGCCGGCACGCGCGAACGCATCAACGCCGCCAAGGCGACCGGGCAACTCGAGGTGCGCCTGCATTGCCACGTCACCGAACTCGTGTTCGATGAAAACGACCCGCTACGCGTCGTCGGCGTTCGCTACCTTCCGGGTGAACGTCTCTATCGCGCCGATCGCGATCCAGATCGGTTTGGACAAGTGACCGGTCCGGCTCAGGAGGTGCGGGCGAAACGCGAGGTCATCATCTCGGCCGGAGCGTACATCACGCCGCAGTTGCTGATGCTCTCCGGCATCGGACCGCG
This sequence comes from Acidobacteriota bacterium, assembly GCA_003222845.1. Classification (GTDB taxonomy): domain Bacteria; phylum Acidobacteriota; class Blastocatellia; order Pyrinomonadales; family Pyrinomonadaceae; genus UBA11740. The sequence goes on from QHXG01000001.1 coordinate 31,985, forward strand.
AGCAGAATTGGAGCGGCCCGAAATCGATATTCCGGTGCGGGCCGATCTTCCCGGGGTTGGCAAGAATCTGCAAGACCGCTACGAGGTTGGGGTCGTCGCGCAAACCAGGAAGCCATTTTCGCTGCTGAAGGTGGCGACGTTTGGCGGGCCAGTACCGAGCGGGACGGACGGCGACGAGTTCTTTGAAGAGTGGCGCAACCACGGCAAAGGGCTCTACGCCACGAACGGCGCGGTCATCGGCTTTACGGCAAAGTCCAGTGTCGCGGAGGACGACGAGCCTGATCTCTTCATCTTCGGCGTCCCCGGCGCATTCGTCGGCTACTACACCGGCTGGTCCATTGACGCAGTCAAACCGCCTCACGACACGTGGACCTGGCTGTTGCTCAAAGCGCACGCGCGTTTTCGCGGCCAGGTCACGCTGACTTCAAACAATCCGCTTGACCCGCCGCACGTCGATTTCAAGTATTTCGAGCGCGACCAAAGCGGCAAGCTCACGCGTGAGGCCGAACTGGATCTCCAGGCGATGCGCGATGGCATCGGCATCATCAACAAGCTGCTAAGAGGATCGACACACGAATTGAAATTGCATCCGAGAATAATGGAAAACGTCGACCTGGAAACAGAAGCAGGGGTAGATAAATTCGTCGAGGATCGCGCTTGGGGCCACCACGCTTCCTGCACCTGCAAGATTGGCGGTGACAATGACAAGGAGGCCGTGCTCGATTCTGCTTTTCGCGTGCGCGGCGTGACGGGACTCAGGGTAGTTGACGCATCGGTGTTCCCGAGAATTCCTGGATTCTTCGTGGTCATGCCGATCTATATGATCGCTGAGAAAGCAGCGGACGTTATCCTTCGTGAATGAGCGCAAGGTGCGTTGATTGATGTAGCCGGCGGACGGATGTTTGGTTCAAACTTTAGTTTGGCGTTTCGTGGAAGAAGCAACCTAAAGGTTGAACTCTATACACCGTGGGAAGCAATAGATGAATGGAGGCTATCATGGCAAGCTCGAATCGTATCCTGGTAAAGCTCAGGCCAACGGTCGGGTTGGCGGCTGCTGCACCGCGCGCGAATCTGCGACCGCTTCACGCAAGCGCTCCACAGACACAAGCGTTTGGACTCTCGTCCGAGCCGTCGTGGTTCCTGGCGGATTTGCCCGATACTGGCGGACCGAATCCCTGGGACTTGGCCCATGCGCGAGTGGCGGATCAGCTAGGCATTGACGAGTCCGCGGTGCTATTCGCTGAGCCCGATTTGGATCAGCGTTTCGATGATGGTAGTGAGGCGACTCCCATCGGCGGCGTTGGTCAGGCGGCAGCGGCCGCGGCGGGAAGTCACACTCCGCAGGATTCAGGTCACAACAAAGCGGTCGGCCCATCGGTCGCTTGGCACTTGGAAGATTCTTTTTCGCAACTCAAAGGGGCGCGCAACGCAGTTCAATTTTCGAATCCGCTCACGCGCATCGCGCACATCGACACGGGTTACGATCGCAGGCACGTGGCGAAGCCGGATCACATCGTGCTCGAGCATAGCTTCGTTGAAGGTGATCCCGATCCTAACAGGGCAGAGTCTCGGGCTGCACTTGGATTATTACCGCAGAACCTTGATCACGGCACCGGCACGATTGGAATTCTGGCGGGCCGTGCCGTTCCGCTAGGTCTAGGTGAGTTTTCAGGTGGAGCACCGGATGCCGAAATTGTGACGCTGCGGATCGCTGACTCGGTCATCCTTTTCAAAACAAGCGCGTTTGCTCAGGCGCTGCAATTTGCCATCGACAACAACTGCGACGTCGTGTCGATCAGCATGGGTGGTCTGCCTTCGAAAGCGTGGAGCGAGCTGGTGAATAAGGCATACGAGGCCGGCATCTGCATCTGCGCCGCCGCGGGCAACAACATTGGCGGATTTCCCACGCACCACGTCGTTTACCCAGCGCGATACCATCGCACGATCGCGGTGTGCGGCGTCATGGCAAATGGGCAACCTTATTACAACATTACTGATCGGCAGCTCGAGGGAAGTTGGGGGCCTGATAGTTCGATGACGGCGGCGATTGCCGCCTACACGCCAAATATTCCATGGCCTGTTTTCCGTCAAAGCCCTGAGATCCGTGAGAACGGTGAAGGCACATCGGCAGCTACTCCGCAGGTGGCAGCAGCCGTCGCGCTTTGGATCGAGAAGCACAAAGATTTTCTGAAGCGCGATTGGCGCCGCGTTGAAGCTGTGCGCAACGCGCTCTTCTCTTCTGCCAAAGGCGCGGACCGGCAGCATTTCGGCAACGGCATCCTGCAAGCCAACGCGGCGTTGGCAATCGCGCCAAATCTCAATCTGCCGCAGACGCCGCCCGATAACGATTCGTTCTCGTTCCTGCGCGTGCTCACCGGCTTGGGTGTCGCGGACGCGCCGCCGCGCGAGCATATGTTCAATCTGGAACTCACGCAGCTCTATTTAACGAGTCCTGAATTGCAGAAGATCGTGCCGGACCCGGAGAGAGAAGTGAAGGACGCTGACGTGCGCAAATTCATGGAAGCCGTGGTCCATGACGACAAAGCGTCGCTGGCGCTACGAAAACAGATCGCAAATCGATATTCACTGGTTGTCGGGGCTGCGGTTCAGGGGGCGCCGAAAGAAGTCGTTGCGCCACCGCAAGCGGCCTGCAATCCGAAGGTCAGTATGTCGAATCCGCCCTTCCGCCGCATCCGCACTTACGCTGTGGATCCGAGTTTGTCGACCCAACTCGCGACTGCCGGGATCAATGAAGTCGCGCTGAAAGTACGATGGGAAAAACTCGAGCCCGGACCGAAAGGCGAATACCTCGAAGTCGCGGACACCGATGCTACGGGCGTCACTTACGATCCCGTCAACCTGGATGAGCCCTGGCTGCTGGCGCAGGATGGCTGTCCCCCTACCGAAGGTAATCCATGGTTTCATCAACAGATGGTTTACGCAGTTGCCATGAATACGATTCAGCATTTTGAGCGGTCGTTGGGCCGGCCAGTCCTTTGGCGGCCGCAAATCAATCCCAACAACGAGTTTGACGATAGTCAGTTCGTGCGCCGCTTGAGCGTGCGCCCGCACGCTCTGCGTCAGGCAAATGCTTTTTACAGCCCGCAAGACATCGCGTTGTTGTTTGGCTACTTTGAGGCGGGGCCGGACGATCCCGGCGATCATGTTCCCGGCAGCACGGTTTACGCGTGTCTGTCGCATGACATCGTGGCCCACGAGACGACGCACGCGATACTCGATGGCATGCACCGACGTTTCAACGAACCGACCAACCCTGACGCGTTGGCCTTGCACGAAGGGTTCGCGGATATCGTGGCGCTGATGCAGCATTTCACTATCGCTGAAATTCTGGAAAACGAAATTAGGAGGACCCGCGGTGACCTCGAGGCAGAATCAATTCTCGGCAGTTTGGCGGTGCAGTTTGGCCATGCGACCGGAGAGCGCGGGGGTCTGCGCGACGCAATCGGCAAGTTTGATGAGAACGGCAAGTGGACGCGGCTCAAACCCGATCCGGCGGATTACAAAAACGTGATGCCGCCGCACTCTCGCGGCGCGATTCTGGTGGCTGCGGTATTCGACGCCTTCCTTGCGATCTATGAGACCCGCACGGCGGACCTGCTGCGGATTTACACGGGCGGTAGCAGCGTCTTGCCCGAGGGAGCGATTCATCCCGACTTGGTCCGTCGTTTAGCTGCCGAGGCGGTGAAATCCGCGACGCACATTTTGAACATGTGCATCCGCGCCCTGGACTATATTCCGCCGGTTGATATTACTTTTGGCGAATATTTGCGCGGCCTGATCACGGCTGATTCCGATCTGGTTGAGGACGATCGTTACAACTATCGCGTGGCGTTCGTCGAGGCCTTTCGCCGGCGCGGGATTTACCCGCTGGACCTGCCGACGCTGTCCGTCGATACGCTGCGATGGCAGGGAGCCGATCTCTTAACCATGACTCGGAAGCATCCAAAGATGGCCAAGGAAATGAAGCTCATCATCGAGCAGTTGAAGAGTTATGCGGATGCGTGCTTGTACATTTCAGATCGCGAGATCCTATTTAAGGAAACCAGAAAACAGCGGGCCCTGCTCCATAAAACTCTGAAGGATGTTTTTGCGGCGCTGCCGCGAGCAGCGGCCGCTGAATTTGGCTCGATGCTGGGCGTTGACCCAAAGCTTGATTTCGAGGTTCACGAACTCCGGCGTTCGTTGCGCGTAGGTCCAGACGGCCAACACATTCCGCAAATCATCGTCGCGTTGACGCAGGCGACTACGATTGACATCGATTCGACGCCCCACACTTTTCGGGGCGGTTCAACGCTGGTCGTCGATCTCTCAAAGCCTGGAGTTGATTACGCGATCAGAAAGGACATCAAGAGCGAGAAGCGCCAGGAGCGAACCGCGGCCTTTGTCGGCAACGCGCTGCGCGACCCGCTGCAAGCACTTCTGATCCGTAAGAACCGGGAGCCCTTTGCCGCGTTACACGCGTTTGCGGATGTGGCTTCGTGAGATTCAGTTCTCGCTGAACTGGATGAGATAGAGCTGGCCATACAGCGCCTATGGAGACGCAGTCCTTGCCCAGCCTGTCGCTGCTCTTATCGCGAGAATCCTTCCGGTTGCGATCCGTCCGACTAGATCGTTGGCAACGATTTCCGATGACACCGCGTTATCTGGAGATTGAACTGAGGTCCGGTGTCTGGACTTGTCAGCACCCACTTATGATCGGATACTAAAACGGCACAGCAGATACCCGAGTACGGGAACAAGTGGCCGAAAGCGAAACCGAGACACCGCGAACTTCGGATTACGAACTGGCGCAGCGAGCCGCTGAGGGCGACCGGACGGCCTTCGAGGAGCTTTACCAGCGTCATAATCGCCGCGTATATTCGCTGTGTTTGCGCATGACGCAAAACGTTACTGAAGCCGAGGACCTGGCGCAGGAAGTCTTTATCCAACTCTTCCGGAAGATAGGCAGCTTCCGTGGCGAATCGGCATTTACGACCTGGCTGCATCGCTTGACGGTCAATCAGGTGCTCATGCATTTTCGGAAGCGCGGCGTGCGGCTCGAGCAGACGACCGAAGAGGGCGAGGTACCCGTCCAAATCGTCAAGGGGACGGAAAACCCGAACGCCATGCCGGTGGTGGATCGCATTGCGCTCGATAAGGCTATAGGGCAGTTGCCGCCCGGTTATCGCTCGGTTTTCACCCTTCACGACATCGAGGGGCACGAGCATGAGGAGATAGCCCGAATGCTGGGCGTCTCCGTCGGCACATCAAAGTCGCAATTACACAAGGCCAGAATGAAATTGCGTGGATTGCTCAGGCAACAGAATAAGCCGAAGTAGCAACCAAGCAGGTGGCCGCTTTTCAGCCCGACACACACGAAAACGGGCCACTTTGACATCGCAGCGGCCAATCGCTGCCGATTAGAGAGAACGCAGTCTCCCCTTTGTTGCTTTGAGACCGCGAGAGTCGCGTAGTCCGAGGCTATACGAAAAGATGCGCGACGCATCAGAGGTTACGACAATGAACTGCGAGAAATATCAGGATTTGCTAAGCGACTTTATTGACGGGTCGCTGGCTTCTCAAGATCATCACAGCATCGAGGCGCATCTGAGCGCTTGTGGCGTGTGCGCCGAAGTGCGCGGCGACCTGGATGCGATAGTTACTTACTGTCATGAACATCGCGGCGAGTACGACGCCGTTCCGAATGAGCGCGCGCTGTGGCTTCGGATCAGCAATCTCATCGAAGCGGGCGACCTGGAACTGGCGACCGACTTGCGGACAGAAATTCCGCAGAATGCCGGCTGGTGGTTTCGCTTGATGAATCGAAGTTGGCAAATGTCTCTTCCGCAGCTTGCTGCTTCCATGATTGCCGTTGCGATAATCGTCTCGGTGGCTACGATGATTGGCCTGCGTCGCTTTGGCTCTGGTGGTGAGAGCGCCGGGCTTCGTTCGTCAGGTGTGACGACGGTCGCCGCGAACGGCCTACCTTTGGCGGAACGCTATCGCCAGCAGCAGCAGACGATCGATTACTGGAATCAACGAGTTGAGTTGAATAAGGCGCGCTGGAATCCTCAAATGCGCGAAACGTTTGAGCGCAACTTGAACGTGATCGATGCGGCGGTCAACGATTCCCTAAGCCACTTGAATCAGAATCCGCACGATGAAGTCTCGGAAGAGGTACTCAACGCCGCCCTGAACGACAAGGTTGAATTGTTAAGAGAATTCGCAGAACTGTAGATTGAAAGGCCCTAAATTTAGTATCCGATGAGTTTCTTTTTGCCCGTCACCAGGAACCGTGTTAGCAGTTTCATCACGTTGCTCCCATTTTTCCTCGTTCTGATCGTCTCGACAAGCGCGTCTGCTCAGCAGCGTGTGTCGCGCCAGTTTCCCGCCGGCAAGAACGTACGGCTGGAGTTGAAAAACCTGTCCGGTACGATCACGGTCGAGTCCTGGGCACGCGATGAGATCAAGATCACTGCTACGATGGAAGCTCCTGCCGTTCATTTTAATCCACGGCAGACAGATCTGGGTTTGATCATCGACATCGTTGCCGATAATCGAGATCGCCGAGATGTCGGCGATGTGAATTTCAAAGTTCAGGTTCCCATAAGGTCGTCGTTGGATTTGGAGACTCGCAGCGGCCAGATCACTGTTAGCAATGTTCAAGGCGAGCTGCTCCGCGCGCACGTCTCGACTTCCGGCGACATCACGCTCTCCGGAATCAGCGCCGCGCGAGTGTTCGCCTCGAACACGACCGGAAACATCTATTTCGACGGCGACTTTGCCTCCGGAGGAACCTATGAGTTCAAGTCCGGCCGCGGCACGATCACGCTGCGTCTGCCTGCGAATTGCGGATTTCATCTGGTGGCCACGGCGCCTGCTGCTGAGAAAATTAAGATGGGTGAATTCTGGCATAGTGGGTTGAAGAAGATGGGCGAAGGTCGCAGGATTATTGGCGATGTCGGCGACGGTCGCGCATCAGTTACGATCATGAATTACCAGGGCGACATCCACTTCCTCCGCCGCTAGCCCAGGCGGCAATTGTCCGATAGACTTCAGTGCGCAGTAGCATAGACTTCAGTCTGTGATCTCCGGCGATCGGCGATTCCGATCGCCTAGAGAATCACAGACGAAGGAACATCTAGGATCTAAGACCGCGAGTTCATCGGAAGCATTGCTTTCAGGTGAGAATAATTAAGAACCTAACTTCGACTTTCTACTTCTACTTGTCGGTCATTTCAGTTCTCTTTCTTTCCACATCCGTCTCCGCACAAAAAGAAAAGCAGTCGAACCGATCTGCCACGACATCGTTGACGCGCATGACACCGCGGCACGAGAACTTCCGCCTTGCTTATGGCGGCAGCGTCACAATCGTAGGCGCGCCGGCAGGCTCGATAACTATCGAAGGGTGGCAGCGCAATGAAGTCGACGTCAGCGCCGAAATTGAATTGCATGGCGGCAGCGCGCAGGATCTCGATCGGCTGGCTGCCGTGAACACTTTCGTAGCTGATGAGGACACCAATCACATACGAATTCTGACCACCGGCACACATGATCGAAATTTCATGAAAAGCGTAGCGAAGGACTTTCCCAAGGCCCTGATTGGTTTGCCCTGGAAGATTGATTATTACATCAAGGTGCCGGCGCTCACCGACTTGGAGATTAGCGCCGGTAATGGGCCAATCACACTGTCTGGCGTCGAGGGGACGATTCGGCTCAACGCCTTTGAATCAAACGCGAATCTGTCGCTGACTGGAGGGCTGGTGGCGACTACGATTCAAAGTGGCAGGGTCAACGTTACCGTTCCGACGCGCGGCTGGCATGGACTCGGTGCTGAAATACGTCTCGCCAGCGGCGCTCTTAAGGTGGAACTCGCGCCGAGTTTTAGTGGCGATATTAACGCGGAAGTCTTGCGCAACGGCGAGATCAAAAATAGCTTCCCGAACCTCGCGCCGCGCGAACGCAACAGTATTGGACCGCATTCGCTGCGCGCGCGCGCCGGCAGCGGGGGCGCGACACTCACATTCATTTTGGGCGATGGAATAATTCAGATTCAGCAAGCCGGGGCTCAGCGGTAGACTAAGAAATCACCACATGGCGGAAGGAACTCAACTCGACGTGCTCGCAGTCTTCTCGCATCCTGACGATGCTGAGTTGGCGATGGCGGGCACGTTGCTAAAGTTGAAATCGCTCGGTTATCGCACCGGCGTGCTGGACATGACCCGCGGCGAGATGGGTACGCGCGGGACGTCTGAGGTACGCGCCAAGGAATCGCTTGACGCGGCGCGCGTGATGGGATTGGATGCGCGGCTAAACCTCGAGTTACCGGATGGGCAGGTCTCGGTGAATGACGAGGCACGCTCCGCGATGGTGCGTGTGCTGCGCGCGCATCGACCAAAAGTGCTGTTCACTTCACACTGGGACGATCCACATCCGGATCATGCAGCAACCTGCCGCATCGTGCGTGAGGCCGCGCGGTTGGCCACGATGAAACGATACGATGAAGCGGCTGGCCTTGAAGCGGTGAAAATGCCCAGTATCGCGCACGCAGTCTATTCACGTTTAGTCGTGCCGTCGTTCATTATTGACGTTTCGGATTTTATCGAGGGAAAGATGAATGCAATTCGCGCGCATGCCTCGCAGTTCTACAGCGTTGAATCGAAAGAGCCAACGACGCGCATCGCCGAAAAAGGATTTCTGCAAGATCTCGAGTGGCGTCTGCGTTACTACGGATCCTTGATTGGAGTTAGGGCTGGCGAACCCTTCTATGTGCGCGAGGCCTTGAATGTTGACGATCCAGTCGCGCTACTAACGCGGCCGATGAATATTTATTCCTAATCAATTGCCAGTTGTCCGTTGTTGGTTGTCAGTTGTTCCCACCAACACGGGCGGCAACAACAAACCACTGACAACTGACCACCGACAATTATTTCTTCTTTTCTTCCAAAACCGCTCTCGCAATCGCGATCGTGGCGCTGGCTCGCGGCGCTTCACGCTCAAACAGGCGCGCCAGCTCCACGGCGCGGTTGTAGTCATCGTGGGCCAGTTCACCGAAGATAGGCGCAATGTCAAAGTCGCGCGTCGAAGAACTTCGAATCGAAGACGTGCCTTTAGTAATCAAGCTAACCCTTATCACACCGTCTTCGCCCGTAAAGGTCTCAGCGGAATTCGCGCCCTTCGCGGCATCGAATAGCGCATCCCAGGCTTTGGGGCGATCGATAATCAGATAAGCGCTCGCCACGGCGATCAAGGCGCGCGGGCGATCGGCGTCGGATGCGTCAATACGGCGAGCCTCCGCGGTCGCGTCATCGAGCAGCATTAGCGCTTTTTCCTGATCGGTCTTGCCAATCAACTTTGCGCCTTGCGTCAAAGCCCAGGCCTTTTGCGCGTGCGTCAGTTCTCCGTTTCGCGCCAATTCTAAAATCCGATCGATCTCCTTCTTATCGACCGCTCGCAGCATCATGGTGCCGTCGATGTAAGCGCGCACCTGATTGCGCAGGTCGGTATCTTCGATCTTGGCCACGTAATCCTTGGCACGGGCATCGCCAGAGTCTGCATATAGCCGCGCCAATTGAATATAGAGCTGATCCCGCTCCGCGGACGTCTTCGCGCGATCGATTCGATCAACCAACGCCTTCTCTCGATCCTCAGTTGATTGCGGCGGACGTATTCCCAAACGCATGGAATCGTCGTCCCGCTGACGCAAGTTTTCGGGCAGACCCGAAGCCAGCGCCTCCATCTCTGCGCGCACTGCGTCGGCCGTTTCCTTCGGAGCGTATTGCTCAAAAAGGGGCAACAGCCGTTTGAGCATCAAATACTTAGCGTCAATTGCCGGCGCGGTTTGATCTTGCCCGGGAGGAGCCATTGGCCGCAGGAGTATCTCCACGGCAGCGCGAAAGAAAGCTTGGCGCAATTCGGACGGGGCTTCCGGCGCGACGTTGTTTCGCGAAGTCGACTGAGTACTAGTGCCGCCATTGCGTGAGAAAGTCACGAACAGGTGTGGCGTAAAAAGATATGACGAGAGCAGGGAGACAGTGTTGGCGTCGGATAGCAAATTGCCTGCAGCCATCCCCAGCATCGCCGCGTATCGGCGATCGGCGGCGGCTGCATCTCGGTCTCGCAAGTAAGAAAGAAAATCAAGCGCGTCGATCGTAATACTTCCCAAGGCCGGATCGGCGAACTGAAGCGCGCGCTCAACGTCGGTGTCCAGGAGTTGCCGCGCGAGGCTTAACCTCTGACTCTGTGTCTCGGAGGCATTCAATGGATTGGATTTGAGTTTGTCGGCGCCTTCAGTCGATTCCTGCAGCTTTTCACTCTTGAGTTTTCCGAGAAACTCTTCGCCAAGAGCACGGTCGCGTCGCGCGGCCAGTCGCAGCACTTCGCCCCGCAAATCTGGCGGTCCGCTAACGGCAACGTTCCCGCCGGTTTTGGCCTTTTGTTGTTGAATCTCTTCCTGCAATCGCTGCTGACTCTCTTTATCACCAGTTTCAGCAGCGTCCCATGCCCTGCGAAATAGCGTACGGCCTCGTTCAGGATCGGTGTCCCAGAGAGCGTCGGCAACTCGCGCCAGCGTTCGCGCGCGTAACCTTTGATCCTTGAAACTGCCCGCGTCAGAGGCGAGCGACATCAGGAGCGACTGAGCATTTGCGCGGCGCTCCCTAATAATTCTTGCGGCTTCGGCATCTTCCTTCGGCTCGCTTTTAGCAGTGGTGCTATTGACCGGGATGATGTTCTTCGGCTCAGTAGCCTTTGCGCCGGGGCCTGTTTGGGCGTAGGCAACCCAAGTGAGCGAGATTAGCAAGCAGAGAGCTGCGACGCAGAAAAAGGAATGGCGCATGATTCCTAAACCTCCGGAGACTGGATGGACTACTTGGCTTCAACAACGCGCGAACTGGCGAATAGTTCCGGGAAATTTGCAGTGTAGACTTCAGCCTGCGACTTTGCGACGGCCTTCGGCGCGCCCGCCGCAAGGTCGTTTACTTCTTCTTTTCTTCCAAGACGGCTCGCGCGATCGCTAATGTTGCGTTGGCGCGTGGGGCCTCACGAGTAAAACCGCGTGCTAATTCAACCGACCGATCGTAGTCGTTCTGCGTGAGTGTTTCAAAAATTCCTGTCACATCAAAGTCCGGCGCCGGATGCTGCTCGATCGATCTCATGCCCTTGGCAATCATGCGGAATGTCAATTGGCCGTCTTCGCCGCTAAAATTGTCGGCTGAATTCGCCGCCCTGATGGCGTCGGAAATCGCATCCCACGCAGCCGAGCGATTAACGGCAAGCAGGGCATTGGCCACCGCAAAAAATGCACCGGGACGATCCAGGTCCGAGCCTTCAATGCGGCGAGCTTCTACCGCTGCCTCGTCAATCAAGCCAAGCGCCTTTTCACGATCAGACCTGCCCAGCAATTTCGCGGTTTGCGACAGGACCCAGACGCGCTGAAGGTGAGTCAGCTCGCCGGTCTTAGCGATCTCCAGGGCGCGATCGGTCTCCTTCTTATTGATCGCCCGGGCCGCCATCGAAGCATCGATGTAAGCGCGAGCTTCGTGGCGCATCTCACTGTCGTCGATTTTGGCTACATAATCGCGCGCGCGCAGCTCACCCCTGCCGGCAAAAAAAAGCGCGAGTTCCAAATTGAGTTGGTCGCGTTCGGCTGATGTCTTGGCATGATCGAGCTGATCCAAGAGTGATTGCTCCCAGTTCTCCTCGAAGTTATCCGGACGAATTCCTTTCCGTACCCAATCGTCGTCGTCGCGGTCGCGGGTGCTCTTGCTGGCGAGTGATGATAAAGCCTCGAACTGCGCCCGCAGAGCGGTTGTCATTTCCGGCGGCGCATATTGTTCAAAGAGCGGTAACAGGCGCTTGATGACCAGGTAATGCCCGTCATGGCTGGCTGAGGTCTGCTCCTGTCCGGGCGGCGCCAATGGCCTCAACAGAATGCTCGACGCCGCGCGAAAGAAGGCAAAGCGCAATTCGGGGCCGACAGCCGGCGGTGTGTTCGACCCTTCCGAACCGGTAACGTAAGTACCGCCGCTTACAAAAGAGATGAAGGTGTGCGGAGTGAATATATATGAAGAGAGTAGAGATACAGTGTTGGCGTCGGACTGAGGGCTCGTGGCTGCGTTTGCCAACATAGCGGCGTAGCGCTGATCGGCAGCCGCTGGATTCTTCTCGCGTAGGTACGACAGAAAATCAACCACCGGCGAGCCGATAAGGCTGAGGACTGGTTCAGCAAACTGCATGGCTCGCTCGGTATCGCCGGCGTTGAGTAGTTGCCTGGCCAGATCCAATCTTTGACGAACCTCGTCGTCTGAGTTGCCGAATGGACCAGGCCGTGTCTTTCTTGCGTCTGTCGCCTCCTGTTCTTTCTGTTCTTTGAATTTGTTCAATAGCTCTTCGCCAAGCTCGCGATCGTGCTTGGCGGCGAGCCGCAACACTTCTCTTCGCAGGTCTGGAGGAGTCGCGGCAACCCAAGCGCCATTTCCTGTCTGTGCCTGCTGCTGCCGAATGTCTTCGCGCACTCGCTCCCAGGCTTTCTGATCGGCGAGCACGGCCGCGTCCCAAGCCGTCCGAAACATCGCGCGGGCTCGTTCGCGATCCAGGCTCCACAGGAAATCGGCGATCCGCGCTTGCGTGCGCGCCCTTAAACCAGTGTCGGTAAACTTGCCCGCATCGGCGGCCAGCGCAATCAAGAGCGATTGAGCATTGGCGCGTCGCTCCCTGATGATTCTCTCGGCTTCGGGATCTTCGGTTGGTTTGCTGTTGCTTGGCGCGTCCTTCGCTGGGCCGGTGCGCTTCGGTTCATTCTTTTGGACACTTGCGCCCGATTGAGCACGTACGCCGCATGAGGCAATCAACAAAAAGAAAACTGCTAAGTGGGTAAGGGGAAAGCGCGTCATCGAATCCTCAAGTTGGGTCTAAAGCTAAACTGCGATGACTTCAAGTTCCGGATCGACTTCCTGCTTTAACATTCCCTCGATGGCCATCAACGTGCCGCTAAGCGAGCTGGGACAACTGCCGCACGCGCCCTGATAACGAATTTTTAGAGTGTGATCCTGGAGATCGAGAATTTCGAGATAACCACCATCGCCCATCAGATAGGGCCGGACTTTTTCGTCAAGGATTTCGTTAATGCGCAGGAGTCGTGGA
>QHXG01000002.1 GCA_003222845.1 Acidobacteriota bacterium
CGGCGATTGCACCGCCTACGGCTGATACTCCGTTCGGTGACGAAGCTGAGTCAGCGGCGCGGATTGGCGCCGCCAGCGCCGGCAGAAGCTCGTCCCAATCGGCAACGTCTTCTTTCTCAACGGTGATCATGTTGTCCATGTAAAAGACCGAGACGACGTTGCCAACGTCGAACAATGATTTCGAGAGCGGGTCGCCTTGCGCCTGATCGGCGGAAGCAAACTGTCGCGCCACGCCGTTCGAAACGGACTCGCGCAAAATGAATTTTACTGCGTTTGGATTTGGAGTTTCCTGAATGTCGCTGATCTTTGGCATTGTTTTTTTGCGCTGACTCGGTTCCCAATGGACTGAGCCAGCGATGGTTTCTCATTAAGACTTCGCTGGCATTATAAACCGTTGACGTTCGCATTTGCTAATTAGCGTTTGCTCTGATGGCGGTCATTGGAAAACAAGGATCATTCAACCGCGGCGGAAACTCAAGGTTTCTGCCGCTGGCGGAGGGCCGGGAAGCAAACGATTCTCAGCCTTCCACGTTGAAACCACTCCTTCGCTCGCGTTTACATCGACTGCGAAAACTCTTGCAGCAAAGGCACACTAGGCATATACTCGCCAACCTCACTTGCCCCCTTCCTCAGAAGGTGAGCCAAGGTGAGACGAGGCGGGCGATTGCGAGGGTCGTCCGCCTCTCTTTTTGTTGGGTCGGAACCACCGGCGGTAGCGGGTGGTTGGTCTTTGATTGTCGGGCGCAACTTAAGAGCAAGATTAACCGCCCGCAACCTCCGCGGCGCGGTGCCATCTTTTAAACGTCATCAGGCCGGCGTGCGCATGCATATCCTCACGATCGCCTGGCCGAAGGAAGCTGCGGCTCTCTGATAGGACAGAGATTGAACTAGCGCGACGCTTGCCGCTAGGAATATCGTAAGCCAGAGACTGTGCGTTCTCATTTCGGCTCCTTGAATGAAGCGCAGGCCTTTGTTCTCAGAGTTGACCCGGATCGCCAGAAAATGTGACGAGCGCCGATAGCGGCGCTCATCACGGTTTGGGGCGGATTACTGAGGTGGTAAGGCCACGATTCTTTTGACCGCGAAGTCCTGGCCGCCAGTGGCGTTGCCCGTGTTGAATTGGATGACGATGAGGTCAATGTCATTCCAGTTTACCGGATTGGGCGCGCCCGGCGAGAAGTCCGCCTTGCGGAAATCGGCATTG